>CBFHAF010000227.1:0-7215 GCA_965653435.1 uncultured Chitinophaga sp. | reverse complement strand
TGGGCATATACAGCGGCATCGCCACCGGGTTCGAGTCGGTTGTTTTAAGTTCCATCCGGTACGGGGCCATGAGTGCCGATGAAGGGTATTATCTGGTCAATACTTCCTTCGACAACTTCAAGAATAACACCCTGGCCGCCGGTGGCGAAACCACCGGGCATTACAGCAACCTGTTCAGAAGAATAGGCCGGGCGAACTTTGCCATCGAAGGCCTCACCACCACCACCTCTCTTTCCGCCACGTTGAAGAATCAATTACTTGGTGAGGCAAAATTCTGGAGGGCCTGGTTTTATTTCCAGCTCGTCAATTATTTCGGGGAAGTGCCGCTGGTAACTACTACGGACGCCCTGCGCACCAGCCAGCTGCCAAAATCGGGAGTAGCGGATGTATATAAGCAGATCACCGCTGACCTTACGGAGGCAAAGCAGCTGCTGACGCCCGCATATCCTTCGGGTGAAAGGGCCAGGATCAACAGGCATGTAACCTCCGCGTTCCTTGCAAGGGTATACCTCTACCAGTCCAACTGGGCAGCCGCGGAAGCGGAAGCCACCGGGGTGATCGGCAGCGGCGTATACAGCCTGGAAACAGACCTGGAGAAAGTGTTTCTGAAGAACAGTAACGAAACCATCTGGCAGATCTCCCTGGCAGGCACTTCCACGCCGGCAACGATCATGGGCGCGGAATTCCTGCCCTCCGGCACCACGCCCGGCTTTGTGCTGTACGATACGCTGGCCAATACTTTCGAAGCCAACGACCAGCGAAAAGTGTTCTGGACGGGAGCCATTACCTATGCGGGAAAAGAATACAGGTACCCTTATAAATACAAGCTCCGCACAGCAACCGCCGGCAACGAATACCCGGTGATGATCAGGCTGGCTGAAATGTACCTCACCAGGGCGGAAGCCAGGGCCAACCAGGGAAAAGCGGAAGACGGCGTAAAGGATATCAACGAAGTGCGGCAGCGCGCGCAGATACTCCCGCTGCCGCTCACCACAACGAAAGAACAGCTGCTGGCCGCCGTAGAGCATGAGAAATGGGTGGAGCTGTTTACCGAGGCAGACAGGTGGTTCAACCTCAAAAGGCTGAACAGGGCCACAGCAGTGCTGAGCCTGATCAAACCCGCCTGGAAGCCTTTCCAGCAATTGTACCCCTTTCCCACGCAGGACCTGAATGCCAATCCCAATCTTACAGATAATCCTGAATATTGATCCGCATACACCCAACGGGGCATACGCCCCGTTGGTTTTTTTTCATTGACACGTAAATCAAGAAACCATGAAAATACCGGCCCTTTTGTTATGCCTGCTGACCGCATTGGCCAGCGTGGCGCAGCGCCCCGCTCCTGACCCCAGGCTCACCGCGATACTTGCCATAAAAGATACTTCAGCCTTGCAGGATACGCTCAATACACTGGCAGGCAGCAAAGTTGAAAAAGAACTTATTTTGCTGCAGAGCTACTACAACGCCACGCAGAACGCCGCTAAAAGCGAGCAAACCGCCGGGCTGATCATGCAGCGGTTCCCGGACGGCAGAACGGCTTTCGGCGAGCTGGCGGAGCGCATCTACGTTGAGCGCGACCCGGCTGCAAATGAAAGGAACTATAAAGAGATGGTGGCGCGTTTCGGCTCCAGGCCGGAATTTAACCTGGACGGCTCCAGGTATTTTGTAGCCGTTACTTTCCTGGGTAAAAACAAACCGGAGAAAGTAATGGAATACCTGAACATGATCCGGAACAGCACCTATAAAACAAGTGCGTTCTCTTACGCAGCCCGCGAATCCATCGCTGCAAAAGATTACCGGTTTGGAGAAACGCTTATCCGGAAAACCTTTGCCGACCTTAAGGGAGATACCACCCACCAGGGCATGGACGAGTTTTCGAGGATCTTCAGCGAGCTGCTGTATGCAAACGGCAAATATGAAGAAGGTTTTCCTTACGCCAAACGGATATACGACAAACGCTCCCGCGTTACCGCCGTGGGTGTTCCCCAATTAAAAGCCACTTACCTCAACTACCTCATCCAGCTGAAGAAGTACAGGGAGGCCTATCCCGATATGGTGGAACTGTTAAAAAGCGGTAATGCCAGCCCGCTGGTTAAGGAACGTTTCAGGGACGCCTACGTGGCTGTGAATGGCAGCGAGACCGGATTTGCAGATCTCGTTGCACGCATCGGCGAAGAGTTTAAAGAACGCGTCAGGGAAGAAGTGGCGAAAAAAATGATCAGCCAGCCTGCCTATAACTTCGAGCTGAAAGATCTGACGGGCAAAACGGTGAAGCTGGGCGACTTTAAAGGGAAAGTTGTGGTGCTTGATTTCTGGGCTACCTGGTGCGGCCCCTGCAAGGCTTCTTTCCCCCAGATGCAGGAAGCGGTGAACAGGTATAAGAATGATAAGGACGTGGTGTTCCTGTTCATCCATACCATGGAAAAGGCGCCCGATGCGGCCAAAGTTGCCGGGGATTATATCAGGGACATGAAATACACGTTCAATGTGCTGATGGACCTTAAAGACCCGGCCACCAATAAGAACCCCGCTGCGCTGAACTATATGGTGAGGGCCATACCATCCAAGATCATCATCGACGGCGCGGGGAATATCCGTTTCAGTACGGTAGGGAACAGCGCAGGCGGAAACGACGCATTCCTGGAAGAAATGGACGCCATGATCAATATGGCAAAAGGATAAGTTTATTAATAACCACGCTGAATTCAACGCGGGAGATTGCTTCGCCGCCCCGCCCGCAAGGGCCGCCCGGCGTCCCGCAACGACGGGAAGGGTCCGGCGATGATACAAAAAAGTGGATAATCATTTAAAAATACAAAACATGACGAAGTTCATTCTGCCGCTATGTCTTTTTCTGGCATCGGCCGGCGCCAACTATGGATACGCACAGTCAGGGAATTCCGGGCAGGATTCCACGCAACGGTATTACACGAGGCTTGTCCGTTCGGGGAACGAAGCCGATAAAAGCAAGCTGGAAACAGAATTGTACGCCCTGCTGCAGCGAAGCAGGAAGGAAAAGGACTGGCTGTTCGCCCGGCGTTATTTCTATATGCTGAATAAGGCTAAAGTGGCCGATTCCATCACGGACAGGTTAAAGGCCATGTATCCCCTGGGAGAAGTAGCGAGGGACGAGGAAGTGCAGGTAGTATACAATGAAAAGGATGCGGTGAAAAAAGAACTGGCTTATAAAAAATGGATAAAAAAATTCCCGCCGGCCAAACCCTGGACGGACATCAGTCCATTTGACTACGCCACCCACGCCGTTGCAGGTGCTTACCTGGAAGCCGGTAACCTTCAGAAAATGATGTTGTATGCAGACAAGCTGCAGTCGCCTGTCTGGAAACCGGAGGGGCTGGCCGGCCTGTCGGAGCGGTTGCTGAGGAAAGGCCATACGAAGGAAGCCACCGAATTGTGCCGGAAGGCCAGGGCGCAGGCGCTCAGCTACCTGTCCACCAAAAGCGGCGACCAGGGAGCGAACGGCTTTGTTAAATCAGCCTATGTATATACCAGCGCCATGCTCGCGGATATTTTATACAAGGAAAAAAAATACGATGAGGCGCTGAAGTATATCAAAGAAGCGCACGACAGCTCGGACAGGATACGGGCGAATGTAAATGTAACCTATGCCAATATCCTCGCGGCCATGGGCAGGAACCAGGAAGCGTTCGGCCTTCTCGACAAAACCGCGAACGCCGGCCTGGTAGATGCCTCCATGAAAAAGAGCCTCCAGGAGCTGTACGTGAAGGTGAAAGGGAGCACAGGCGGTTATGAAGAATACATGGCTGCGCTGAATAAGAAGATCGCGGAAAAGGTCAGGGCGGACCTGGCGAAACAGCAGATCAATATCCCCGCGCCCGGCTTCACATTGACGGACGTGAACGGCAAACCGGTATCGCTGGCTGATCTGAAAGGGAAAATAGTAGTGCTGGATTTCTGGGCAACCTGGTGCGGCCCATGTAAAAGGTCTTTCCCGGCCATGAAAACAGCGATGGAGAAATTCAGCAATGATCCGGACGTCCGTTTCCTGTTTATCCATACCTGGGAAAGGGAAGAGAATGCGACGGCCATGGCGAAACAATATGTGGAGGAGAACAACTATCCTTTTGAAGTGCTGATGGATGTAAAAGATCCTGCAACAAAGGAGAACAAGGTCGTGAAAGATTATAAGGTGACAAGCATCCCTACAAAGTTCGTGATAGACAGGAGCGGAAATATCCGCTTCAAGTTCACAGGTGCGGGGAGTACGGACGACGTAGCTGTGGAAGAGGTTTCGGCGATGATAGAGATGGCCCGGCAATAAAAGAGCCTGATTTTAATAAAAAGGATAAACCGGCAGTATTGCCTGTTTATCCTTTTTGCATTTAAGAAGCTGGCTTCTGCATTGGCTACGCTTTAAAGAACCGGAGGAATTGCGCTGTAACCTCACCGGGGCATTCTTCCATCAAAAAATGCCCTCCCGGCAAAGCAGCGCCGGACACATCATCCGCCCAGTTTTTCCACACCGGCAGCGGGCCGTCTGAGCTGGTGAAATCCTTTTCAGACCACAGCGCAAGGACGGGGCAAGATATACGCCGGTGTTTATCGCGGTCTTCCCGGTCATAAGCGGCATCCAGCACCGAAGCCCTGTATTCCGCGCAGATGGCTGCTATTACTTCTTTTCTTTTGAAACAGCGCAGGTAGGCGGCCCTTGTTTCGGGAGAAATGAGCGCCGGCGTTGCGGACCAGTCGTCCAGCATATAATTGAGATAGAATTCCGGGTTTCCCGTTATCAGCGTTTCCGGCAGGGGAGCAGGCTGGGCGAGGAATACCCAGTTCCCCATCTTCACCGCCATATCATAGGAGAACCTGTCCATCATTTCCAGCGTGGGAATGATATTCAGTACGGCAAGCCTGGAAATTTCACGCGGATGGTCGAGCGCCATGCGGTAGGCGACGCGCCCTCCACGGTCGTGCCCCGCCAGCGCAAAAGTGCTGAAGCCCAGCTGCTGCATCAGCCGTACCAGCATATTGCCCATGCTGCGTTTGGTGTAATTGCTGTTGTCCGCAACGGGAACGGGCCCTGTAGAATCGCCATAGCCGGGCAGGTCCGGCAGCACTACGGTGTAAGTTTCCGCCAGCCGGGGCGCAACCTGGTGCCAGGCCGCCTTTGTTTCGGGAAAGCCGTGCAATAACATCAATGGCGGCCCTTCTCCGGCCATCGCCAGGTCTATGCTGCTGCCGGCGACCGTTATCTTTTTGCGGGTGAATGTTTCGAACATGGTTCCGGGTTTTACACGAAATGTGTTTACAATGTGCTTTGCTACCCGGTCACAAATATCCCGCCAACGGGATATTGCAGTATCATTCCCCGCGGTTGTTTTATAATACGGTCAGTCCTTCTTTGTTGTAGGCAGCCATCATCGGGTGCCCGGGGGCGAGTTCCGTAACGAGATAATCCACCTGGTTAACATCGCATATCTTCAGCCTGCGGCTGCTGTTCAGTTTTTCGCTGATGCAAAGCACGGCGGTTTTCCGTGCTGAACGGACGATCGCTTTTTTTACCTGCACGATTTCCCAGTCCACATCCGTGAGCCCGTCTTCCGCGGAGAACCCGTTGGCGCCCAGCAGGCAAAGGTCCGCTTTGATCTCCGACAGCTGGTTGATGACGCTGGAGCCTGTATGCAGATTGGCGTTCTTGGACAGCTTGCCGCCGATGGTGATCACTTCCAGGTTGCTTTTTTCCGACAATGTAATGGCTACTTGCGGGCTGATCGTAAAGAAGGTAACGGTAAGGTGGTCAGGGATGGCTTTGGCGAATTCAAGCATGGTAGTGCCGCCTTCTGTCAATACCACCATGTCTTTTTTGATCAGCGATAATGTTTTTTCGGCGATCACCTGTTTGGAATCCCGGGCATATATCGTACTGTCTTTCATGAACGGTGTGGCCAGGGATTTGCTGATGGCGCCGCCATGCACTTTAATGATATACCCTTCTTCTGCCAGCTCCTTCAGATCACGGCGCACCGTATCCTCCGAAACATCCAGCAATATGCTGAGGTCGTTGGATAAAACTTTGTTGTGCAGGTTGATCTCCCGCATGATCAGCTTTTGGCGTTCTTCTTTGATCATCTTTCTTTTCTTTTTATGTACCAGTTCTGAAATTACCTAAAAATCAACCGGCAGTATGCGCTTATTTGCGTTTTTAGATAAAAAGCCGAACAAAAACGCAAACTGACCTTAACTCAAAGTTAACTTTTCGTTACTACAATTTTAAATTGGTATAAAAATCAATTATAAAATTGATACTGCCAAAATAATAGTGAAAATAATAGAAGTATTTATCTTTTTTGATTTAATTGAGATTTTCATTCATGTGTTTATTTGCGATTTTTTCCTGAAGAAAAATGCAGATATATTTTGAATTTGCGTTTTTATGCTGTTATATTTGTCCTTGTGGTCGATTAAAAACGCAAATATCGGCATGGAAATACGCAAACATGAGGCTGTTCTTTTATCAACCAGTTCGCTTTTCAATTCAGCCGGCAATTCACAGGGAATCATATTTCAGGCACCATCCGGCTATTTTCCGATTACATCAGACATGATTTAGAATAAACAGGGGCATCCTCTTCACTCAGAAATTAAACTCACCGGGAATATGCAAAAGAGATTTCTCGTATCTATGACAGCTGCAGCCGCGAGGCTGTATTTTATCGCAAGTGCCATTTGCTTACTGGTATGTTGCGCATCCCGCGCAACGGCGGCAAGTCCCTTCGTGCAAACCGCCACGGAGATCATCATCCGCGGGCGGGTAACGGACAGCGGCAACGGCACGCCGCTGCCCGGCGCGCAGGTGCGGCTTAAAGGTACCCAAACAGGCACGGCATCCGATGGCGACGGCCGTTTTACGCTCACCGTACCGGGTAATGCCGGTACGCTCATTATCAGCTTTATGGGATACACCACCCAGGAAGTGGCGGTCGCCGGGCGGAAAGAGATCAGCATACAGCTGAAGCCGGATGCCCAGACCCTGCAGGACGTAGTGGTTGTGGGATATGGCACCCAGTCCAGAACAAAAGTGACCGGCTCCGTAGCGCAGGTTGGCGAGGAAGTATTTAAAAACCGCCCCATCGTAAACATCGCCCAGGGGCTCCAGGGCGCCATTCCCAACCTGAACATCACCTTTGGCGACGGGCAGCTGAACCGCGGCGGTACCTTCAATATCCGGGGCTTCAC
>CBFHAF010000226.1:0-7285 GCA_965653435.1 uncultured Chitinophaga sp. | reverse complement strand
CGTTACCACCAGCCATGAAGTGACCATCAAAGGCCAGCGTGTTCCCTACAAAGTGACTGCCGGCTCCCTGCCCGTTTGGGACGATGAGGGTAGAACCATCGCCGGTGTTTTTTATACTTATTTTGAAAGAACAGGCGTGGCGGACCAGCCTTCGCGACCGCTGGTATTTTCTTTCAACGGCGGCCCCGGTACGGCGTCCGTGTGGATGCAGATCGGCTACACCGGCCCGCGTGTGCTGAAGATAGACGACGAAGGTTATCCCGTGCAGCCTTACGGCCTGAAAGACAACCCGCATTCCATCCTGGACGTGGCGGACATCGTGTATGTGGACCCTGTAAATACCGGTTTCTCCCGCACTGCCGGCAAGGATGTGCAGGGCTCTAAGTTCTTCGGCGTCAACCAGGACATCAGATATCTCGCCGAATGGATCGGCACTTTCGTGACCCGTTACAAACGCTGGGCTTCTCCTAAATACCTGGTAGGCGAAAGCTATGGTACCACCCGCGTTTCAGGGCTGGCGCTGGAGCTTATGAATTCTCAATGGATCTATGTGAACGGCGTGGTGCTGGTATCGCCCACGGAGCTGGGCATCGAGCGCAGCGGCCCTGCCGAAGCGGCTTTGAGGTTGCCTTATTACGCCGCTACCGCATGGTATCATAAAGCCCTGGCTTCAGACCTGCAGGCGAAAGACCTGACGGCCATGCTGCCTGAAGTGGAAACCTTCACCATCAAAGAATACCTGCCCGCCTTGGCGGAAGGCGGTTTCATCAGCGATGCCAAGAAAAAGGAAATTGCCGCCAAGGTGGCCCGTTACTCCGGCCTGCCCGAAAAAGTGGTGCTGCAGAACAACCTGGATATCTCTACCAACCTGTTCTGGAAAGAGCTGCTGCGCGACCGCGGCTACACCGTAGGCCGGCTGGATTCCCGCTACCTGGGCATCGACCGCAGGGACGGCGGCGAAAGAGTGGATTTCAATGCGGAGCTTACTTCATGGCTGCATTCCTTTACCCCCGCCATCAACATGTACATCCGCGAAGAGCTGAAATATAAAACGGACCTGAAATACAACATGTTCGGCCCCGTATTCCCCTGGGACAACAATGGCAATCAAACCGGTGAGAACCTGCGGCAGGCCATGGCGCAGAACCCTTTCCTGCACGTGCTTTTCCAGAGCGGCTACTACGACGGCGCCTGCGATTATTTCAACGCGAAATACAGCATGTGGCAGCTGGACCCCAGCGGCAAGCTGAAAGGCCGCCTCTCCTGGGAAGGTTACCGCAGCGGGCATATGATGTACCTGCGTAAAGACGACCTGGCCACCAGCAACGAGCACCTGAGGGAGTTCATCCTCAAGTCCATCCCGAAAGCAGGGCAGTCCGCCAAATACTGATCATCGCTTTATCATAACAAGAACGCCGGAAATCACTGATCTCCGGCGTTCTTGTTTTTGCAGGTCTGCTATTGTGAGCAGGAGCTGGGTTTATCTTTTGGTCTCGTCAACCTGTCCCGCCACTCTGCCCCGTCTCCCTGCCCCGTCATTGCGAGGAGCTGCAGAGCCTAAGCGGGAGGGGCGACGAAGCAATCTCTTGCGGGGATACAGATAGCCTTACATTGCGGGATTGCTTCGTCGCGCCCGGCGCAAATCCCCGCTGCTCCTCGCAATGACGGTCATTCCTTGCAACGATGGTTTCATCAGTTTCTTTATCCGCCGGTTATAAAGCCTCGTCATTGCAGGAAGTAGAAGCGCCTATCTTTTACCTTGTCATTGGGAGACGCGGAGAGGTTTATCTTTAGGCCCCGTCATTGCGAGGAGCGGCAGAGCCAAAGCGGGAGGGGCGACGAAGCAATCTCTTGCGGGGAATTCAGACGACCCTACACTGCGGGAGATTGCTTCGTCGCGCCCGGCACAAATCCTCCGCTGCTCCTCGCAATGACGGTCTTTCCCTGCGATAACGGTCTTTCCCTGCAACAACGGTTTCCTATGATAATACACAATGACGGCTTTTACCAGCCAAAAGCCGGCTTAGCCCTAAAACAATAATCTTTTACCTCTAAAACAGCGTCAATTGCGCCGTGCCCGCGGCGGGCCTTTCTTCCCCGAAATTGGACAGCGTGATCCCCAGCAGCCTGATCTTCACGTCCGCAGGATCGGTTTTTACCAGCAGCTGCTTGGCCGTGGCGGCAATGGTTTCGAAGTCGTTGATGCCCTGGGGGAGGGACTGGTTGCGGGTGATCTGTTTGAAGTCGCTGTACTTGATCTTGAGCGTTACCGTCCTGCCTTTTAATTGGTATTTCTGAAGCCGGTTGGCAACGGTCAGTGCTATTTTATCCAGCTCGGGGTACATTTCTTCGAGGGTGGTGAGGTCGTGCGGAAAGGTATCTTCCGCCCCTACAGATTTCGTTTCACGGTGCGGCTGCACCGGCCGGTCGTCGTCTCCCCGCACGATCCTGTAGTAGAAGCGGCCCGTTTTCCCGAAATGCTGCACCAGGTCATTTTCAGACAGCTTCTTCAGGTCCGCGCCGGTGTGCAGGTTCATACGTTTCATTTTGTCCGCAGTTACTTTTCCCACACCGAAGAATTTTTCCACCGGCAGGTTCTCCATAAATGATTCAACCTGTGAAGGCGCTATGAAGGTGAGCCCGTCGGGCTTCTGCATGTCCGACGCGATCTTGGCCACGAACTTGTTGATGGAAACGCCCGCGGAGGCGGTAAGCTGCAATTCGTCGCGGATAGCCTGCTTGATCTGCTGCGCGATGGCGATGGCGGAGCCGATGCCAAGTTTGTCCTCTGTTACGTCCAGGTAAGCTTCGTCGAGGGAGAGGGGCTCAATGATGTCTGTATAGCGGTGGAATATTTCCCGCACCTGTTGGCTCACTTCGCGGTAGGCGGCGAAGCGAGGGTTTACGAAAATAATATGCGGGCAGAGCTGCAGCGCTCTTTTGGAAGGCATGGCGGAGCGTACGCCGTATTTGCGGGCTTCATAACTGGCGGTGGCCACCACGCCGCCGCGCCCTTCAGGGGAGCCGCCCACGGCAATGGCTTTGCCGCGGTATGCAGGATTGTCCCGCTGCTCCACTGATGCATAAAAAGCGTCCATGTCTATATGAATGATCTTGCGGACGGACATGCATGCAATATACGCAACAATCGCAGCAGCGGGAGCAAAGGAGTTTTACCGGCTCTGGTACTTCGGCATCACGAACAGCTTCACGATAGTGTGCGCCACTGCGGAAAGGGCCAGTATCACCACGGGGATGAGCGTTTGTTTCACCCTTGTGTCGAACACATCAGCGATGGGCGATTCCCCCGTTCCGGCATACAGGCTCACTGCAATGAATAGGAGCGAGCCGCAGATCCAGAGGGTAAGGTGCGACCAGAGGTATTTTTTTCCGTTGTAACCGGACTTCCCGAAAGAGGTGAACAATAAAAAAACATGGGCTGCGAAGAACAGGGCAGCTCCAAGCATGAGCAAAGTAAGAGGAGTCATAGTGTATGGTGTTTAAGGATATGTTAAACAATATAACGAAAATATCATAAGCTGCAGTGTTTTCGCGTTATTAAATGCAACTGGCTGGTTGTGAATGCCTGCAATGGCTGTCAACATTTATGGCCTGCGTTTTGTTTCTTATTGGTACAGTTAAATTGCCCGCATATGAAATGCCTGAAAATGATACCGTTATTCCTCCTGGCGCTGGCCGGCTTCCGGTGTTCCACCTCGCAGCAGGTGCAGCAGGCCGATGCCGGTAAATTGAAGCAGCTGATAGCAGACAGGAACTATGTATTCCAGGTGCAGACGGTGCTGCCTATGAGCGGCCGCACGCGGCAGATGCAGGGAGACGGGTACGACGTAACCGTGTCCCGCGATACGGTGAATTCTTTCCTGCCTTATTTCGGGCGCGCCTATTCAGCCCCCATGGACCCTTCCAAAGGCGGCATCCAGTTCGTCTCACAACAATTTGAATACGACGAAAAGCCCGGCCGGAACGGCGGATGGGATATCACTATCAAGCCGAAGGACGTGCAGGATGTGCAGCAGTTTTTCCTGTCGGTATCCGAGAGCGGATATGCCAGCCTGCAGGTAACCAGCACCAACCGCCAGCCGATCTCATACAATGGCATTATCACTGAAAGGCGCCCGCGTAAAAGTAAAAAGTAACCGTCGCCCCGTCCTGTATATCCCCGCCCGACCAAAATTGCTTGTACAGGTACATGGAAGAAGAATATGACGTAATTATAGCCGGTTCAGGAGCAGCAGGCATGACTGCCGCGCTCAGGGCGTATCACGACGGATTGAAGGTGCTCATCGTAGAAAAGAGCGCGTATTACGGCGGCTCCACTGCCCGCTCAGGCGGGGGCATCTGGGTGCCGAACAATTATGTGCTCCAACGCGAAGGCATACACGACGATCCGGAGAAAGCCCGCGCTTACCTCGACGCCGTGGCAGGAAACGATGTGCCTTCCGCGCAAAAAGAGGCTTTCCTCTTTCATGGCCCGGCCATGCTGGCTTTCCTCAGGGCCCATACTTCCCACATGCGTTTTTCTTACGCCCGCGGTTATGCGGACTACTACCCTGAAAAGCCCGGCGGGCTTACGGAAGGCCGTACCATCGAGCCGCTGCTGTTCAACGGCGCGCTGCTGGAAGAAGACCTTGCCTTGTTGAACCCGCCTGTAGTGCCTATCCCGATGGGGCTTTCCTTCAACTCCGCGGAATTTAACCGCATGAACATGGCTTTCCGTACCTGGAAGGGTTTCGGCACTTCCGTGAAAGTGATGTTCCGCGCCATCGGCAGCAAGCTCACCGGTAAAAAGATGCTCAGCCTGGGCCAGGCGCTCTCCGCGCGTTTGCGCATGAGCATGAAAGAAGCAGGCATTCCCCTGTGGCTCAATACGCCCATGAAAAACCTGGTGACGGAGAA
Source organism: uncultured Chitinophaga sp. (assembly GCA_965653435.1). Taxonomy (GTDB): domain Bacteria; phylum Bacteroidota; class Bacteroidia; order Chitinophagales; family Chitinophagaceae; genus Chitinophaga. The sequence goes on along the minus strand of CBFHAF010000226.1, from coordinate 2,368 downwards.
CGGGAAAGTGACGGGCATGATCGTGGAAAAGGACGGGCAGGAGATCACGCTTCGCGCGAAGCGCGGCGTATTGCTGGCTGCCGGCGGATTTGAACGCAACCTGCACATGCGCCGGGAATTCATGCCCGCCCCCGAAACCACGGAATGGACGCAGGGCTCGCCAGGCAATACGGGAGACGGCCACCTGGCGGGCATTGCAGCCGGGGCTGCTCTTTCTTTGATGGACGATGCCTGGTGGGGACCGTCTGTCCGCACGCCTGGCGCGGAGCCTTTTTTCTGCGTCGCGGAACGGTCGCAGCCCGGTTCCATTATGGTGAACCATGCAGGCGAAAGGTTCACCAACGAAGCGGCCGCGTATGTGGACGTGGTGCATGAAATGTACCGCCGCAATGCGGGCGTGCAGCATATCCCTTGCTTTTTTATCATGGACCAGCGTTTCCGCAACCGCTACCTGTTCCTCGGCATGTTCCCGCGGCAGCGCATCCCGAAAGCCTATTACCGGGAAAAGATCATTTTCAGGGCGGATACGGTAGACGAGCTGGCCCGCCGCATCAACGTGCCGGAAGAAAATCTGGTGAATACCCTCCGGCGTTTCAACGACATGGCGCGCAAGGGTGAAGATGAAGACTTCCACCGCGGCGAATCGGCTTACGACCGTTACTACGGCGATCCCCGCATTACGCCCAATCCCTGCCTTGCGCCGATAGACAAACCGCCGTTCTACGCGGTGGAAATGGTGCCGGGAGACATCGGCACGAAAGGAGGCCTCGTTACAGACGGGCATGCGCGCGTGCTGCGGGCAGACGGAACGGCGATCGAAGGATTGTATGCGGCGGGGAACAATTCCGCTTCAGTGATGGGGCGCAGTTATGCAGGCGCAGGCGCTACCATCGGGCCGGCCATGACCTTTGGTTATATTGCTGTATTACATATGGCGGGGAAATAAAAGGAAAACCCCTTCCTGCTCAGCCGGGAGAAGCAGCGCTAAAGTGGTAAGAATAGTCCGTCATTGCGGGGAGCAGCGGGTTTGTACAAGGAGCGAGGCAGAATAAGGCCGTCATTGCTTCGTCGCGCCCCCGCACAAGATCCCCCGCAGCTCCTCGCAATGACGACCCTCGCTCATCTACCATCTGCACAGTCACGCAGCTCCTGCAATGACAGCCTTTTTTATTTCTGCTGGGCCTTCCCGATTTGCAGGAAGCGGCTGCCGGGCCGCTGGCTTTCATAATCCAGCTTTATCCAGTGCTCATCCTTTGCCTGGCCGATCACTCTCGCTTCATCCAGCACGCCGTCCCAGTTGCGGCCGCCTTTCCCGGGGAACTGGCTCTGGTTGCCGATCCCAACTGGGTGGTCGTCTGTTTTCCATTCCGTATCGAACTTTTCAATTTTGTCCAGCACGCCGTTGACGTACAGTTTTACGTAAGGATGATCATGCACGCCGGTGATATGGTACCATTGTCCCGTTTTCATATCGGTTCTGCCTACAACGCAAAGGTCGCCGCGCGGGCTTAGTCTTTCCACGCAGACCTCTATCAGTTCCGCTTCCGGCTGGTGCCAGTTGCGGATGCCGAACTTCTGTAAACGCCAGCTGTTGTCGCCCTTAGCGAACATGGTTTCGTAGCCGGGCAGCACGCGTTTGTTTTCATCGCCTTTATTGGGATAGGTATGTGCCAGGGCCCAGATGGAAAAGGTGAGCTGGCGGGTGATGTCGAACAGCCTGCGTTTTTCGCTGTCCACTTTTATCCATTGGCCGTCGGTATAATGGAATTGCTGGGCTTTGCCCAGGGGGCCGTCTACCGTGCAAACGGGGCGCATATTCACGCCGGTGGCATGCGCGGCATTGGCGGTAGCGTCTTTGTACCCTTCCGGTAAAGTATTGCCCGGTTCGTTGAGGTGCCATACGCCGGTGAAGCCGTCTTTCACGGAAAAGATGTCTGCAGCATGATCTTCCGCTTCCGCCCGCTCGTTTCCCCAATGCATGTAGATGGCCTGCTGGTCTGTATTTCCTTTAATCAGGGGCACCTTCAGCCATATGAGCGCTTTTTTATTCACGGGGTCCCACCACTCGATGCTGTGCGGAAGAAAAGGGCCGGCGGGTGTTGCGGAAAAACGGATGTCGGCGCCGTTGGCGCGGGCTTTGGAAAAGTCGAAGCTGGAAGCGTTCAGCTGCACGGCCAGCGGGTAGCCGGATACATCGCCGCTCACATTGGCGCCGGAAAGGGTTGTGTTCATCCTGATCTCTGAGAACCAGTGCCATTGGGCGGATTGCTGGGCCGCGGCAGGTAGTGTCAACCAGCAAAAGAAGAAGGGCAACAGTCAGTATTTCATAACAGCGGGCATACGGGAAGATACAAAAATTCCGGTCACC
>CBFHAF010000225.1:0-7286 GCA_965653435.1 uncultured Chitinophaga sp. | reverse complement strand
GCAGGAGCTGCTGAGGCACCCCTCCATCAGCAGCATCACCACTTCATCTGATATTCCCACCTATACCGTGCATTTATGGGGCGGCTTCCACTGGGACGGGAAAGACGAAAACGACGGCACGCAGATGAACTGTTACTCCGTTGGTTTCGACTTTGTGGAGACCATGGGCTTCACCATCAAAGAAGGCCGGAGCTTTTCCCTACAGCATCCTACAGATTCCTTTAATTATATCCTGAATGAGGCCGCCGTCAAACACATTGGCATGAAAGACCCTGTCGGCAAGCGTTTTGGCCTTGGGGACAACAATGGTACTATCATAGGTGTGGTGAAGGATTTTAACTTCAAATCGCTGCATCAAAAGGTGGAGCCATTGGTGATCCGCATCAATCCCTGGTGGGACAACTACTATTTTATCAGGATGAAAGGCGGCAGCAACACAGCGGCCTCTCTCAACCTGGTGGAAGCAGCATGGAAAAAGTTCAACCCCGGTTATCCCTTCGCGTATAACTTCGTGAATAATGACTACACCAACCTCTACGAATCCGAAAAACGGATGGGCAGCATCTTCAATTATTTCAGCGGCTTTGCGCTCTTCATAGCCTGCCTTGGGCTTTTCGGGCTCATTTCGTTCCTTGCGGAAAAAAAGAGCAGGGAGATCGGCATCCGCAAAGTGCACGGCGCTTCCGTATCCAGTATCCTGGTGCTGCTTTCCAAAGAATACATCCGCCTGCTGCTGGTGGCATTCTGCATCAGCCTGCCGGTGGGCAGTTACCTGCTGCAGCAGTGGCTGAGCAATTATGCTTATCACGTAACCATTTCGTGGTGGCTGTATACGGTGCCCGCGCTGATCGTATTCCTGGTGGCGCTGCTTACGGTGAGCGGACAGGTGCTCAAAGCGGCGCAGCAGAATCCGGTGCACAGCCTGAAGGTGGAATAACAGGAACCCTCCCCATTCCTTGCCTGCTGATTTGAAGCGGATTTCATAGTTTTGCCCGGTCATCAGGCCGCTCCGGCATGCCCTTCACTTAGAAGAAATACCCGGCCTGCTGGATACAGCAAAGGCTTGGTTTACCTTTCCCATGCGGGCTGCCGGGGCATACGGAATCCATACAATCAGGAATATCACATGGATAATAAAACAATACTGGAAAAGGCAAATGCCGCTATCACTGAAGGAAACAATGAAGGGTTCCTTTCCTACTGCACCGACGATACGGACTGGGTATTCGTAGGCGACAAGACCCTGCGGGGAAAAGAAGCCGTCCGGCAATATATGGCAACGGCGTACGTAGAGCCGCCGAAGTTCATGGTCGGGAACCTGATCGCGGAAGGCGAGTTTGTTACAGCGATTGGCAGGATCAGCTTGAAGAATGAAAACGGGGTGATGGTCGATTATGATTACTGCGACGTATGGCGGTTCCGGGACGGTAAGATGGCCGGGTTAAAGGCTTTCGTTATCGAAACCAAGGCCAGATGAATATTCCGGACCTGTTGACCTGTTGCCATAACGCCTGATGCAATGCCCTTGCACAAAACCAATAATGGATGTTTCACATTACGGGAATAATCATTTCCTTATTTCTGGCGGTGCTTCTTTTTACAAAAAAAGGCAAGTCCGCCGCCGACCTGATCTTAGCGCTTTGGTTAACCGTTATCGCGCTGCATTTATCGATCTATTACATGCGGATTTCGGGGATGTATGCGGAATTCCCGTATTTGCTGGGGCTGGAAATTCCGTTGCCGCTTGTTCACGGCCCTTTCCTGTACCTGTATATCGCTGCTTTGGTGAGCCAGGGCAATAAAAAGCTTCCCTGGTTTATCCATTTTATTCCGGCAGCCGTGGCCTACCTTCTGCTGTCAGGTTTTTTTGTGTTGTCTTTTGAGCAAAAGATCCATGTATACCAGAACAACGGGCTTGGATTTGAAAAGCTCACTTCCATTATACGCCTCCCCATTATACCTTCGGGCATCCTGTATGTGGCGCTGTCGCTGGCGCTATTAAAAAAACACCGCGTCAATATCTCTAACAGGTTTTCTTATTCGGAGAAGATCAACCTGAACTGGCTGGTTTACCTCACCATCGGGATAGGAGCCATCTGGCTGTCCATCATAATCGGGAATGATATCTCCACTTTCCTGCTGGTCGACCTGTTCATTCTGTTTATCGGATATTTCGGGATAAAGCAGGTCGGTATTTTCACCAACCGGGCGGCAGCTGGCCGGATGGCCGGCGCAGACAGCAAACAGCCCAAGGATCAGGAGAGCATTGTCCCTGGCCTTAACAGCGGGGCCGGAGAAAAGCCCAAATACCTTAAAACGGCAGTCGACCCTGAACTGATGTCAAAGATCCACCAGGAACTGACCTTGTTGATGCAGGTGGAAAAACCCTTTAAAGACCCTGAGCTAAACCTGGAAACCCTGGCCGACCGGATGGGCGTTAGCGGCAATACCTTGTCGCAGGTGATCAATTCCCTGGAACAGAGGAATTTTTACGATTATATCAACGGCTTCCGCGTAAAAGAATTCCAGCGGATCGCCTTATTGCCTGAAAACAGCAAATTTACCCTCCTTTCCCTTGCTTTCGAGGCGGGGTTCAATTCCAAGACCACTTTCAACCGGAATTTCAAAAAGGCGACCGGCCTGTCTCCGGGGGAGTTCTGCCGGCAGGAACAGCCGCCGTCAGGCCGCCAGGCATAAACAAAAGCGTGCCACCTTGCATTTTGGAGCGCCCGGAAGGCGCATACCTGCTTTTTTTGCCGGTAAAAACAAGATGGTGAAAAAATTATCATGGGGGCTGATGGCAGCGTTGTCTGTATTTATAGGATTGTATCCGGTCCTGTTCTTTTTGGGCGAAAAGAAGGTGGGTATATTGAAGATCAAACCCGACATCCTTTTCCTCAACCCTTTCTGGCACCTGAGCTTTTACGTGCATATTATCTTCGGCGGGCTCGCGCTGCTGACCGGCTGGATGCAGTTCAGTTCCCGGATCAGGAACAAAAGCAGGACGTTCCACCGGCAAGCCGGCAAGGTATACGTAGCGGCCGTGCTCTTAAGTGCGCTGGCAGGGTTTAATATCGCGTTCTATGCTACCGGAGGTTTGCCGGCTGCGGCGGGCTTTATAAGCCTGAGCGTTGCCTGGTTCAGCACTACGCTATTGGCATACATCCGCATCCGAAACGGGCAGGTGGTACCGCATAGGAATTTGATGTTATACAGCTATGCCTGCTGCTTTGCGGCAGTTACCCTGAGGCTGTGGATGCCCCTGCTGGTTCCGGTGTTCGGCAATTTCTCAACGGCCTACGTATTCGTTGCCTGGTGGTGCTGGGTGCCTAATGTGGCGGTAGCTTATTTCCTTACCCGGAAACGAGTGATGGCAGCGGTTGAATGAGGCAAGGTATTATGCTTGAAGCTTGCCGCCAACCCTTTTTTTAAAAAAGGCCGCCTCCATACAGAAGCGGCCTTAAAAAGTTATCAGCACTCCCCTACTGCACCCATCCCGGGTTCTGCTTCAACGCCGGGTTCAGCGTCAGCTCGTTCTGCGGCAGCGGGCTCAGGTAATCCCTGTCTATCCTGAAGCCGTAGCCGTTCGGGGCCGGTGTTTTATAGGGGTCCATAAATCCGTCGGCATCGTTGGGATAAGGGTTCTGCGGAAATGATTTGCCGTAGAAGATCCCCCTCGGGCGTTTGCCGGCCAGGTATTCGTCACCGGCGGCCCAGCGCGCAATATCGTCCCAACGGAAGCCTGTGAGCGACAGCTCCACGCGGCGCTCTCTCCTGATCTCGTTGATCACCGGCGGCAGCGTGGGGAAATCCCAGTCCGGGTCCACTACAATATTGGCGATCACCAGGTTGGGCATGCCCACGCGGTCGCGCAGAAGCTTGATGGACTGGTCTACATCCCCCTGTGTGAGCAGGCCCAGTTCGGCCTTGGCTTCCGCGAAGTTGAGCAGCACTTCGCTGTAGGTGAAAAACATCACCGGTTCTGTACCGCCGCTAAGGTCGTGGTTCACGAACTCGGCGCTGTAGCCCTTCCTGATCACATAACCTGTAGGCGTGGAATTTTCAGAGCTGTTGAAGAGTTTGGAGTAAACGGCCTGGTTCCAGGTAATGGTATCCACGCCTTTGATCTCCCAGGGCATGGCCGGCGTGAAGATCGTTTGCGCCCAGCGTGGGTCACGGTCTTTCATCTCCGTGTTGATGTTGGTATAACCTGCAAACAGCGGGCTTACGGAAATGGGCAGCCCGTCCCTGCAAAGATAGGCGTCCGCCAGGCCTTTGGTAATGCCGGCGCCCGCGGGGAAGTCGCTGGACACGCTGCGGTAATTCACGATGCCCAGCCCTTTGTCGAATTTCTTCCAGAGCATTACTTCTTTGTTCGCCGCATAATCGGGCAGCACGTAAAAATTGTAATAATCATTGGCCGGCTTGCCGGTGGACCAGATCGCGAAACGGCCGGAGCTCATGATGGCCTGTGCCGCTTCAACGGCTTTCCGGAAATATTTGTCGGGGTCCGCGCCTTTCACGGCAAACGGGGAACCTGCGCCATGGTATTTTTCCCAGCTCCCTTCGTACAGCGCCACGCGGGCCTGCAGGGCCAGGGCCACCCATTTGTCCGGCCGGAGGCCGTTGCTCACTTTTTCTGCGCTCATGTATTGCACCGCTTTATCAAGGTTTGCCAGGATGCTGTCTGCAATGATATTGCGCGGTGTTCTGGGGTCCATCAGCTCGGGAGAATTGGTATCGAGCACTTTGCTGAACCATTGCACGTCGCCGAATGTGCGCAGCAGCTTGAAATAGATCAGTGCGCGGAAGAAGTGCGCTTCTCCCAGATACTGTTTGTAGGCGTCGAAATTATCCTGGCAGCGTTGATAGTTCTCGAAGAAATAATTCACTTTCCGCACGAGGCTGTAATCCCATCCGCCGCCCGCGGCGGGCACAACGCGGGTGCCGTTCAGCCGCGCGTCTATGGAAGCGCTCACGAAGTTGTCTGTATTGAGGTCGAGACCGAACACGGTGCGGTTGTAGTTCAGCCCGCCGGTGCTGCCGAAATCGAGCAGGCCGTGTGAAGGCTGGTAAAACTGGTTCACGTACAGCATCAGGTCTGAAGTGGTGCGGAAGTACACGTCTGACGAGATCTGGTCCAGCGGGTCCCGCTGCAGGAAATCGTCATCGCAGGAACCAAGGGTAGCGATCAGTGTTATTGCGAGTATAATGTGTTTGATGCAATTCATAACAGCTCAATTAAAATGTGATGTTCAACCCGAAAGAAATTGTTCTGGACATCGGGTAAATTTTACCGAGGCCTTCCACGGAACTGCTGCCCATAGAGGAAAATGCGGTTTCCGGATCGATGCGTTTGGGCATTTTCTGGAAAGTGAGCAGGTTTTCACCGGATACATACACCTTCACCATGCTCATGGCTGCTTTGGTGGTTATCCATTTAGGCAGCGTATACCCGATCCGCGCATTTTTCAAACGCACGTACGCCCCATTGAGCAGGTACCTGGTTTGCGGCTGCAGGTTCTTGAAGGTTTCGTTGCTTTCGTAAGGCTTGGGAAAATATGAATCGGTATTGGGCCCGAAATGATTGGTTTCGTTGGCAGGCCGCCAGTAATCTTCCTGGCCGTAAAAAAAGGCTTCGCCGTTGTTGAGCAGGCCCCAGAAGAGCGTGTTGGCGCCGGAGCTGGTTACCAGCAGGTCGCGCCGGCCGATGCCCTGCCAGAACATGGAGAAGTCCAGGTTCTTCCAGGAGATGCCCGCGCTGAGCCCGAAATTATACCGCGGCTGGTTGTTGCCGATGCGGCGGAGGTCGCCGTGGTTGGCCAGTGTGCGGTTGCCGTCGTTGATCACGTTGTTGCCGTCGAGGTCTTTATATCTCATGTCGCCCGGGCCCCATTTGTTGAAGAACTTGCTCTGGTCGGGCATCTTCTCTCCTGCTGACTGCATCAGCCCGTCTGAGGTATATCCCCAGATCTCGCCGTACACCTTGCCTTTGTAATAGCTGTCTATCAGGCCGGCATCGTTGCGGTATTCGAGGATGGTGGCGCGGTAGTCTGCCACGGAAACGCGGAGGTTGTAATCCACGTTGGCATTGATGCGGTCTCTCCAGGAAAGCGACAGCTCCCAGCCTTTGGTGGAGAGCGAGGAGTTATTTTCCTGCGGCACGCTGGTGCCGAGCGCGGCAGGCAGTGTAACGGCCGGGCCGAACATATGCGTAGTGCGGCGGTTATACCAGTCGAAGTTCATGATCAGCCTCGAGTTCAGGAAAGCCGCATCCATGCCGAAGTCCAGCGTGCTGATACGCTCCCAGGTGAGCGAGGGGCTTTTGATGGCGGGAATGCCGGAATAGTTGGGGCGGATGTCGTTCAGTATCCATTCAAGATTGCCGGAGATCGGCACGATGGACATGTACAGGTAATTGGCCACGTTCTGGTTGCCGAGCGTGCCGTAAGAGGCTCGCAGCTTCAGGTTGTTCACCGCTTTGGCGAGGCCGCCGCTCCAGAAGTTCTCACGCGATACGTTCCATCCGGCGGACAGCGAGGGGAACAAGCCCCAGCGCGAATCCGGCGCAAAACGTGAAGAGCCGCCGTAACGGGCGTTCAGCTCCAGCAGGTATTTTTCTTTGTAGTTGTAGTTGAAGCGGCTAAAAAATGCGCGGGTAGCCCAGTGGCTCATGCCGTCGTTCACCTGCATGGGGCCGGTGGCCGTGCGGATGGCGGGCACCGCTTCCGTAACCAGGCCGCGCTTGGAAGCGGAGAGGCCGTTGTACTGCTTGTATTCCTGCTCATACCCCGCCATCAGGCGGAGGAAGTGGCCGCCCAGCGTTTTCTGGTAAGCGGAGGTAGCGGAGAGGAAAGAATAATAGTTCTCTTCCCAGTCCTGCGCAAACCCGTTCTCCGGCGAGCCGATGTTCCATTTAGTGCCGTTGGGCGCTTCGAGCCACACCTGCTTGTCGTGTTTCGTGTATTTGCTGCCGTAGTAATTGTAGCTGTATGATACGGTGGACCGCCAGTCTTTCACCGGCTCTATATCGGCGCTGATCGTGCCCCAGAAGTCGTTGTCGCGTATTTTTTCCAGCCCTGCGTTCATCAGCTGCTGCACGTATGGGTTATTGATCGTGCCGTTCCAGTTATACATGGGGGTGGTAGGGTAAAACTTCATCATCTCTGAAATGATCTGTTTCTTTTCCAGCCCGCTGGAGCCGATAGGGTGCTGCTGCATGGAGGTGGCAAACTTGGTGCTCAGGTTCACGGTCAGCCATTTGGTGGCCTGCGTGGAGAAGTTGG
>CBFHAF010000224.1:0-7297 GCA_965653435.1 uncultured Chitinophaga sp. | reverse complement strand
GTCGCGCCATTTGGACTTGTCCTCGTCCGGGATGGACCTGTTCCAGGTATCCAGTACCTGGGCTTTGGTGGCGCGGCGCAGCACGGGGCTGGAGGCGTAGTTGAACTGCGTAGTGTCCAGCGGGCTGCGGAACACCTCCGTAAAATCCCAGGGGGCCTTTTCGTTGTACAGGCTGTTGAGCATGATGAGCGCGGCCACGCGGTTGGGGTAAATGCAGGCGTAATAGCCCATCCACTGGCCGCCGGTGGCCCAGCCGAAAAGGGTGACCTGTTTGGCCTTGGTCCTTTCACGGATAAAATCCACCACGGCGTCTATATCGTGAGAGATCTCTATGGAAGAGCCGGCGATGCTGAAACGTTTGAGGGTGTCGTAATCGGGGCGGGTGGAGCTCTCCCAGCCGCGGACATTCATGATGAACACATGGTTGCCTTCTTTGGCCAGGTCTTCCGCCAGGGAGCCTCCGGGCATGGGCAGGTCGAAGGAAGCGACGGCGCCGGAGCCACCTCCGTGCAGCAACAGGATGGGGGGCTTGCGGCTGCGTTTGCGCGCAGTGATCTCCCGCACGAATATCTTCACGCCGGGGTCGCTGTCTATCGTAAAATCTTCACGTTTGATCGTTTGCCCACTGGCAAGTTCTGCAAATAATAAGGGTAAGACGAACAAGGTTTTCCACATAATTTTACCGGAGGGTACTTTGCAAAAATAGCATAAATTACGGTCATATGACGGAACCATCTGTAAGACGGGCGCAGGCAGCGGACCTGCCCGCTTTGACCATGCTGGAGCAGCAAACTTTCCGCGACACTTTCCAGGACGTGTATGATCCGGAGGACCTGGAGGAGTTCTTCTCCACGAAGAAGAGCCCGGCCGCGATAGAAGCCGTGTTCAACCAGCCGGGCACGATGTATTTCATTTTCAGCGTAGAAGGGCAGGACGCGGGTTTTATCCAGCTGAACCTGCACCGCCAGCCCGATAACGGCACCCTGCTGCCCGAGCCGGTAATGGAGCTGGAAAAGATCTACGTGCTGCCGCAGCATATCGGCAAAGGGCTGGGCAGGCGGCTGATGGAGCATGCGGTGAAAGTGGCAGGGGAACATTTCGTACGTACGTTATGGTTAGGCGTGTGGGAACATAACCACCGCGCAAAAGCCTTTTATGAAAAAGAAGGGTTCAGCACCTTCGGCGAGCACAGCTTTAAAGTAGGCAAACAAACGGACCGGGACCTGCTGATGGCGAAGGTGCTGCAGGGCTGAGCGCAGGCTGTTACCGGGCTTTAGCGTTAACCTGTCCCGGAAGCCGGCTTTTGGGTAAAAAACTACTACGATTGGCGAAAAACCTCGTAACGGCGGCGGTGGTTTTATCCGAACTTCGGCTTATTGCAAACGATTGCATTTAAAAAGAAATTCCATGAGAAAAATTGCCTGTCTGCTGGCGGTGCTGCTCACCGCCCAAACCTTATCCGCACAAACTTCCAGCGACGAAAGAATGAAATGGTGGAGGGACGCACGCTTCGGCATGTTCATCCACTGGGGCGTATACGCCGTGCCCGCCGGTACTTATAAAGGTTACCCCATGGCCCGCGGCGGCGGGGAATGGATCATGAACCGCAGCAAGATACCCGTGGCGGAATACCAGGGTTATGCCAGACAGTTCAACCCCGTGAAATACAACGCGGAGGAATGGGTGAAAATGGCGAAGGACGCGGGCATGAAATACATCGTGATCACCGCCAAACACCACGACGGCTTTGCGCTGTTCAATTCCAAAGCCAGCAAATGGGACATTACCGACGCCACGCCTTACGGCAAGGACCTGCTGAAGCCATTGGCCGAAGCCTGCAAAAAACACGGCATTAAGCTGGGCTTTTATTATTCGCAGGCGCAGGACTGGAACAACCCCGGCGGTTCCGCCGCGCGCAAAGACATGCGCGAAGGCTGGCCCAACCCCGACTCCGCGAAGGTGGACGCATATACCAAAACCCACAACGGCCACTGGGACCCCGCGCAGGAAACCAGAACGTTCGACCAGTACATCAGCGACGTAGCCGTGCCGCAGGTGAAAGAGCTGCTCACCAACTACGGCGAAGTGGCCGTGCTCTGGTGGGATACGCCGACCAATATGACGGACGACGCAGCAAAGAAACTCCAGGAGCAGCTGGCGCTTCAGCCACAGATCATTACGAACGACCGCCTGAAACGCCCCAATTTCCCCGGCGATTACAAAACGCCCGAGCAGAAGATCCCCAACCTGAGCGAGCTGGACGGCCGCGACTGGGAGACCTGCATGACGATGAACGGCACCTGGGGCTATAAAAGCTACGATCATAACTGGAAACCGGTGAAAACGCTGGTGCGCAACCTGGTGGACATTGCGTCCAAAGGCGGCAATTACCTGCTGAACGTAGGGCCTACGGCGGAAGGGGAATTTCCCGCGGAAAGCATCCAGAGCCTGAAAGGGATAGGGGAGTGGATGAAAAAGTACGGCGAAGCGATCTACGGCACCAAAGGCAGCCCGCTGCCGCCGCAGAGCTGGGGCCGCATCACCCGCAAACAGAAAGGTAACAATACAGTGCTGTACGTTTCCGTGTTCGACTGGCCGGCCAATGGTCCGCTGGAAGTGACCGGGCTGAATAAAAAAGTAAAAAGCGCATCGGTGATCGGCGGCGGCGGCGTGAAACACAGCAGCGGCGGGAATAACACCGTGTTCACCCTGCCCGCGCAAGGCGCCAATGATATTGCCACCGTGATAAAAGTGGAAGTGGAAGGAATTTTCTGAGCCTTTTTGTTTTATCCGGAAATTTGATTTTACTTTGTATTGCAAAGTGAAAAGATGGGGAGCTGATCCCCCTCTTTTTTACCTCTTTACTTTGAATCACAAAGTACTTTTAAATATGGATATACATCCTAAACTTACCCATCCCACTTACCTTGCCTACCTGGTTGCGCTGGCGCTCAGTTTCCTGTTGCTCCTGATCGGCCAAACCCTGGGCGGCAACGACGAGCTCCAGGTGATACTGGCATTCACCCACCACATTATCGCCAGCGCGGCGCTGTTCTGTTTATGGTTCGTTAAAAAGGAAACGAGGGCAGACCTGTTCGTGCCCGTTTGCCTGATGTATTTCGTGAGCTGCTTTGCATTGAACCGGGTGCTCAACATCCTGCATTCCACCACGCCCTGGTTCGCGGTATACCTCATAGTGACCGCGCCTTCGCTGTTATTGTTCCGCTACATGAGCCGCCTGCCGGCCTGGGCCCGCACGCTCACGGGTTTTGTTGCCGGGCTTGCGCTGCTGGCGTACGCCTACCTGGCGCTGTTCCTGCTGCCGCTTTATCCCGTCAGTATTCCCGCATTGCTGGCGCTCGGCTTTTCTAACCATACGTTTGTGCCCGCCCTGCTGTGTTATGTGGTGTGCATGGGCCTGAAACATCACCGCCTGTGGAAAAGTGCAATGGCAGGCCTGGCGGCGGGCCTGGCAGTGGTGATCATATTCGGCGTGCTGTACAGCCAGCGGGCCGCGGAGCTTACGCGCATCTATAACCGGCAGCAGATACAGGGCGCGGGCAGCCTGCCCGCATGGGTGGAAGCGGCGCAGCAGCTGGATAAGGGCCCGGTGACCGAACGGGTGCTGAAAAGCGGCATCGTGTACAGGGAACCGCTCATGAACTTCGATATCCTTTCTTTCTACGGGCTGCCTTCCCGCAACTGGGAAGGCACGATGGAGCATGACCCGCTGGTGGTGACCGCCACGTATGCCAGCCCGCGCATTACGGTGCCGGACACGGAACGGATGAAGATACTGGAAGCCATGTACAACAAACGGCACGAAGGGGAGGAGCGCCTCTGGTCCGGCCGCTCGCTGTATACCAGCTATGTAAGCACCCGTGTGAGGATATGGCCGGAGCTGCGCCTGTCGTACACCGAAAAGGCATTTACGGTCTCTAACCCCGAATCCCGGGGCGACCAGGAGGCCATCTATACTTTCCAGCTGCCGGAAGGCGGAACGGTGAGCGCGCTTTCTCTCTGGATCAACGGCCGGGAAGAACAGGCCGTGCTCACCACCAAAGAAAAGGCGGACACGGCATACCGCACCATCGTAGGCGTTGAAGTGCGCGACCCCTCTGTAGTGCACTGGCAGGAAGGCAACCGTGTATCCGTTCGCGTATTTCCCGTGGGATCGAATGATACGCGCATATTCCGCATCGGCGTCACGGCGCCGCTGGGCGTTGTGAACCACCGGCTGCAATACGACAATATCACCTTCCAGGGCCCGCCTGCCGGTTTTGCCACGGAAGAGGCCAGTATAGAGCTGATAGGCGATGCAAGGGACATCACGCCGCCGCGCGGCTTCCGCGGCGCAGGCGCACACTGGTTCCGCGAAGGCGGTTACCGCGAAGAATGGAACCTGCAGTTGCCGGAGACGGCCATTCCTTCCAACTCCTTTGCCTTCAAAGGAAAATCATACAGCATCACGCCTTACAACCTGCAACGCGACGATGTGCAAACGGATGTGGTGTACCTGGACGTGAACGCCGTCTGGACGCTGCCTGAATTTACTGAAACACTGCGCCTGGCAGGCGGGCGCAAAGTGAAAGCATACCTGCATGACGAGCTGGTGGACATAACCGGGGATAACAGCGTCCAGCTGTTCGAAGCCCTGCACGCACAACGTTTCAGCATCTTCCCCATACATGAGATCAAAGATGCGGAACATGCGCTGCTGATCACGAAGAACCCGCCGGAAGGCCCTTCGCTGCAGGACCTGGAAGGGAGCCGGTTCAGGGAGGAACTGGCCGCTTACCTGCGCGATACCGCGCGGCCCAAGGTGCGGCTGCTGAACCTGGGAGGGAACAACTTATCGCCCTACCTCAAAGCGCTCAAGGAATCGCGTGTGTTCCGTTATGAACAGGGCGGGCTGCTGCTGCTGAAAGTATTGTTCAGCACGAACAAATTTGCAAAGGACATTGAAACGGCGGAGAGGATAGTGATAGACGAGGCGCAGGTGGCCATCGTTCAAACGCGGGACAGCGTTCCCCAGCCGCAGCAGGATACATCAAAGGCCGCCGGGCAGCTTGCCGCAAACACCGCCGCCAAAGCGCCCGCTTCACCGGGTACAACGAACGCCCCGGACCACCTGATGCGCCTTTTCGCTTACAACCACATCCTACGCGAAACCGGCAAAGGCCTCATTACCACCGCCACAGGGCATGAAGAGCTGCTGCGCACCGCCGTGGAAGCGCACGTGGTATCGCCGCTCAGCAGCCTCGTGGTGCTGGAAAAACAGGCGGACTACGACCGCTTCGGCATCCAGGACGATAACAACCGCCTGAAAAATGCTTCCCTTTCATCCAAAGGCGCCGTTCCCGAACCGCATGAATGGGCGCTGATCGTTATAGCCTTTTTATCCCTTGCCTGGCTTATTTATCAACGCAAATGGAGATCCGCATGCGTGTAACTTCCGCCGTTCTGTTTAAACCAATGGAAACCCGCAAACGTTCCATTCCCGCCATTCTGATCACCGGCGTTTACCTGGGCATCGTGCTCTATGCATTGCCCGGGTACATCGCCTGGAGCTCGGCGGGTTTCCTGCTGGGGCTGCCGGCCATCCAGTTGGCGATGGCCGGCAATCCGCTCCGGCGCGGCAGCCTCCGTTTTTATTATGCAGCCCTCGCCGTTTGTATACTGGCCTGGATAATGCCCGCCAAAACGCTGCTTTTCGCGGCGGTGGCGCTGGCGCTGTGTTTCGTGGCAGATGGGGCTTTCGGCCGCATCAACGGGCTGCCCGTGCTGGCGCTGATGCTGATGTCGCCCATATTCACCTACATCGTCAATATCTTCACTTTTCCGATCCGCATGCAACTGACGGCCATCGCGGGCAAAGCACTGCTTTTCGCCGGCGCGGCGGTAACGGTGGAAGGGAACTCCATTTTGCTGAACGGGAACAGTTTTTCAGTGGACGCAGCCTGCATGGGGCTGAGCATGATGGTAAGCTCGCTGCTCTGCGGCATCATGTTGCTCGGCTACAGCCAGCGTAAGGCGGGATTGTATCTTTCCTGGCCGAAAGTCTCGTTGCTGCTGGCATTCATATTCCTGGCGAACGTAGCTGGCAACCTCTTCCGTATCATCCTGCTGGTGCAGTTCAACATTCCGCCGGAACATTTTATGCACGAATGGACCGGCATCCTCTGCCTGCTGGTTTATGTGATGCTGCCGCTGGTATGGCTCTGCCCCTTGCTGGTGCGGCGTTTCGGGAAACCGCGCGTATTCAGCGCAGCGAAGGAAGAAACGCCTCCGTTCATCCTGCTGCAGGCGCATGTCTGCCTGGCGGCCTGCGTATTGCTGGTGGCGTATAAGATCAGCCAGCCTCCGGTAAATATTTCAGCCGCAACACATCCTGCCGTCAGCGGTTACCAGGTAACGCCGATGAACCATCACGTGATGAAGCTGGAAAATGCGCAGGCGCTCATTTACATCAAATCCATCCCGGGATTTTATTATACGGACCATCAACCCACCACCTGCTGGCAGGGCAGCGGTTATACTTTCAAACAGGTGAAGGAAAGCCGGATGGCAGGCCGGACGGTCTTTACAGGCCGGCTGGAAAAAGGGGAGGAGCAATTGTTCACCGCCTAGTGGTACGATAACGGGAACGTACAAACGACCTCCCAGTTTGCCTGGCGCTGGCAGGCGCTGGCGGAGAGGAGCCGTTTTGCGGTCGTGAACGTGACGGCAGGCGATAATAAAACGCTGGAAGCTGAAGTGAAACGGTTGCTGCAAGAAGGCGCGGTGAAAAAATGCATCGCGCTGTGAGGCTTATCCCTGGCGGGCCGCAGGGTCCTGCCGGAATATCTGGCTCAGCAGGCGGTACAGCTCTGGGTGATGCTCGGCCATCGTGCCCGGCTTTTCGAAGAAATACTCGGACACCACGGCCAGGAACTCGCTTTCATTCATGGCGGCATAAGGGTTGATGTCCGAATGCCCGCTTTCTATCCTCCTGATCTCTTCATGCATCACTTTCAGCCAGGGCAGCGAATAGCTGTACTGAATGAGGCTGCTGGGCATCCCGTCTACCGTGCCGTCCGTTTTATCCACCAGGTGCACGAACTCGTGGATGGCGGTGTTGCTGCTGCCGGCATGTTCGGAGAAGCCGGCGCGCAGGGCGGATTGCGAGAGCAGCATCTGCCCGTTGAGGTGCCCGCTGCCCACCATGCCCATGATGTTGCGGCGGTCGCCTTCGAACTGGTATTTTTCGTCGAACGTATCCGGGTAAAGGATCACATTGGTGAGGTTGCGGTATTTC
>CBFHAF010000223.1:0-7338 GCA_965653435.1 uncultured Chitinophaga sp. | reverse complement strand
ACCATTACCAGCGGCGCGCCGGGCGAGCAGGGCGGGTCCCGGACGTATAACCTGGTATTGCCGCCGGGCCAGCAGTGGATATTCACGCTGTTCCTTTGCCTTATTCCTGTCGTGTTTATATACCTCGCTTATCTCAAACTGCGCGAGCAGGAGCTGTAAAGCCTCAAATATTTTTATGGAATTCAATCAAACACAGCCTATATATCTCCAGATCGCGGATTACGTGTGTGACCAGGTGCAGTTGCAACACTGGCCACCCGAAGGCAAAGTGCCGTCCGTGCGTGAGCTGGCCGTTACGCTGGAGGTAAATCCTAATACCATCATGAGGTCTTATGAATATCTCCAGCAACAGGGCATTATCTACACGCGTCGCGGCCTCGGTTATTTCGTAAGCGAAGACGCGGTGAAAAAGATACTCGCAGCGCGCAAAGAACAGTTCCTGCAGGAAGAGCTGCCGCTGTTCTTCCGGAAAATGTACCTGCTGGGCGTAGAGCTGGACGAGCTGAAGGCCCGGTATGAAAAGTTTAAACAGCGCCAGCTTAAGGCGCATTAAATTCATCGAACATGAAAAAGAGCAACAAGATATTTATTGGCTTCATCGTGGCGCTTACAGGCATGATGGTCCTGTTCAACCTGCTGCTGAAAGTGCAGTATGCCAAAGGGAATTTTAGCAAGAGAGTTGTGGCCCCGGAAAACATTACCCGGCCATTGAAACCCTTCCGCCACCTGGTGTTCAACGGGGAAGTAGTAAACGGTTTCCGGAGCATCCAATATATACAGGATCAGCGCGGTATCACACTTGAGGTTGGCCCCCATTTCCTGCCGCAGGTAGCCGTAAACGAAAGGCTTAGCAGGTACCTGAAGGAATACTACCGGGGAGACACGCTTTTCCTGGGATATGAAATAGACCTGTTGCGCGACAGGAACGATCTGAATTATGATAACCATTCGCTGAAAGTATACGCGCCCGCATTGGCCTCTTTCACGGTGCTGAACGGGATGGTGGACATTCCCGGGATATTCCAGGACGAACCTTTTAAGGTGGTGGCGGAAAATACGCGGTATGTAACGTTCGCCAATATGAAGCTGCCTGCGCTGGCCATTTACTGCAGGAACAGCTACGTGAACCTTCCGCCATACCAGCAGGTGGATTCGCTGTGGTATGAAATGAAAGGCCATTCCTCGTTTTATTTCAACACCCCGCACCGCTTTGGCAAGATCGTGCAAGGGAATATGGATACAACGGCGCAGGTGAGCATCTCAGGGGAACCCGCCAAAATGCAGGCATATCTGAATCAGCAATAAATTCAAGTCTCACAAGTGGAAAAAATGAAAACGGTCCTGATATCTATCGGGACCGTTTCAGTTATTTGAACTGCGTGGCAAGGTAAGCCATTGTGCCGGCGCCTATTTCAAGGCTCCGTTCATCCACATCAAAAATGGGCGTGTGCACGCCGGCGGTGATGCCTTTTGCTTTGTTGCCCGTGCCCAGCCTGAAGAAACAGGCAGGTATCACCTGCGAATAAAATGCAAAATCCTCGGCGCCCATACGCATCTCTGTATCCCCTACATTTTCTGCGCCCATGTATTCTTCCGCCAGCGCGCGTGCTGTGGCGGTCACGGTTTCGTTGTTGTAGAGCGTGGGGTAACCAACCAGTATATCGATGTCGATCTCCGCGCCCATGGCATGCACCAGTTCCGTAGCCTGTTTGCGGATCAGCTCGTGGGCTTTGAAGCGCCAGGTTTCGTCCATCGCGCGGAAAGTGCCCATCAGCTTCACTTCACTGGGTATCACATTGGTAGTGAAACCGCCGTTGAAAGCGCAGATGGATAATACGGAGGGGGAGAACGGGTCGTTGTTGCGGCTGATGATCTGCTGCAGGCTTACTACCAGGTTGGAGGCGATGAGAATGGTGTCTGCCGTAAGATGCGGGGCTGCGGCGTGGCCGCCTTTGCTTTTAACGGTGATGTAGATCTCATCGGCGCTGGCCATGTATTTGCCGGCATGGAAGCCCAGCCGGCCCGTTTCCATCGCAGGCAGTACATGAAGGCCCAGGATGGCCTGCGGTTTGGGATTTTCGAGCGCGCCGTCCTGTATCATCAGGCTGGCGCCGCCGGGGTGCTTTTCTTCCCCCGGCTGGAATAATATTTTAACGGTGCCTTCAAATTCATCGCGCACCTGCTGTAATATGCGGGCCGCGCCCAGCGCCACCGTGGTGTGCACATCGTGCCCGCAGGCATGCATCACGCCATGGTTCTGCGATTTATAAGGCACATTGTTGGCTTCTTCTATGGGCAGGGCGTCTATATCTCCCCGCAGGGCGATCACCTTGCTGGAAGGGTTCTTTCCTTCAATAAGGGCTACAATACCGGTGCCCGCCACGCCGGCGCGGTAGGCGATGCCGTATTCGTCCAGCTTTTGCCGGATGAACTTAGCGGTTTCGTATTCCTGGAAAGAAAGTTCCGGGTGGGAATGGAGGTGTCTTCTGCATGAGATAAGGTCCGGTGCGTATTCACTGGCCAGGGACTTGATCCGGTTCTTCATTCTGATTCTTTTTCCGGTGACACGTTGATGATGGTAGGTACCACAAATACGCCGCCGCTAAACAGGTCTGAGAGTTTGTTGCGCAGTTCGGTGGCTTCGTCTCTTGTTTTAAAATCGCCGATGCGCACTTTGAAATAGGGTGCTTCAAAATCCACGTAACTCCGGTGGTCAGGGTAGAGCTGCATCACTTTGGTCTTGGCGTCAAGCGCTTCGTTGCGTTTGTTGGTGGTAAGCACCTGCACGCGGTAGCCGGGCTGGTTGCGGATGGCCAGGCCGTTGATGTAGATCTGTTTCCTGATAAGGATGTCTATCCGGCTGTCTTTTATGACCTTCACGCTTCCGTCCTGGGGCGCATTATCTTGCGCGCGCAGGGTGGCGGCGGAGAACAAAAAAAGAATTAAACAGCCTGTTCTTAACATCATATAATAAATCGTTTGATTGCAGCAATTGAAGGCAGGTTTTCCATTATTGCATGGCTGCCGCCTGTTTCATGATCTCCACGCTGGCGCTTGCCCCTATCCTGGTTGCCCCGGCATCGATCAGCTCCTGGGCGAAAGCAAAGGTACGAATCCCGCCGGAAGCCTTTATCTGAATGTTGGAAGGCAGGTGCCTGCGCATCAGCGTTACCGCCTCAACGGTCGCGCCTTTTTCGGCGTAGCCGGTAGAGGTCTTTACAAAATCCACCCCGTACCGGGCATACAGCTCGCAGCATTTAACGATTTCATCCTCCAATAATATGCCACTTTCGATGATCACCTTCAGCGTGCGCTGTTTATTGCGGATAATAGGCATAATGGTGGCGATCTCCTTCTCCAGGTACCCCCAGTCGCCCCCGCGGATGGCGATGAGGTTGGCCACCATATCCAGCTCGTCCGCCTCGTCTATGATCGCGAGCACGCTTTCGGCCACCTTGGCCTCGATGGCGCTGTAGCCGAAGGGGAATCCCGTAACGGTGGCCACTTTGGTAGTGGTGCCACCGGTGAAGGTCTTGGCCAGCTTTACAAAGGGAGGAGGCACGCAAACGGCTGCAAAGTCGTATTCCACGGCCTGCATGCAGAGGTTCTTGATGTCCTCTACGGTAGTAACGGGCTTGAGTATGGTATGGTCGATGTACCGGTTGATCTTCATGGCAGGCGGTTTATCCTGAATTGATAACGGAGTTACGCAGGCAGGCCCGGGTAACTCCGTTAAGATGTATGGGTGTATAATGTTATCTACAGGTCTTTCCCGTGACAGTTCTTGAATTTTTTGCCGCTTCCGCAGGGGCAGGGGTCGTTCCTTCCTACTTTAGGGCCTACGCGCACGGGCTCGGGTTTGTGCTCTTCGGCGGCGGGAGCGTATTCTTCCCTGCGGGGAGCTGGTGCGCCTGCGCCATTGCCGTTTTCCTCAAATTCCTGGTGCGTGGCGCGCATGCGGCTCATATCGGTCTTTTCCTCGCGGCCTTCGGTGATCTCGGCGGATTCGCCCTGCTGGCCCGGGATGCCGCACTTGCAGAGGAACGATACGATCTCCTTGCTGGTATCTGCACTCATCTGCTTGAACAGCTCGAATGCCTCGAATTTATAGATCAGCAAAGGATCTTTCTGTTCGTACACGGCGCTCTGCACAGACTGTTTCAGGTCGTCCATCGCGCGGAGGTGCTCTTTCCAGGATTCGTCTATCAGCGCCAGTGTAATGCTGCGCTCCAGCGCGGAAATGGTTTCCTTGCCGCCGGTCTCTACTACTTTTTTCAGCGGCGCCAGCACATTGATGCCTTTTTTACCGTCTGTGAAAGGAATGGAGATATTCTCGATATGCTGGCCCTGTTCTTCGTAGATCTTTTTGATCACGGGGAAGGTGCCGCTGGTCACTTCTGATGTTCTGCGGTGGTAGTTATGAACGGCTTCCGCATACAGTTTTTCGGCGATCTCCTGTACGTTGCCTTTCTGCAGCTCGTCTGCGCTGATGGAGGTATCCACGGCGAAGTTCATGATCACTTCCAGCTTGAAGGCTTCGTAGTCGCCGGACTCGCGGTGAACGCTCACGAGCGATTCAGCTACTTCGTAGAAGGAATTGTCGATGTCTATCGCGAGGCGTTCGCCAAACAGGGCGTGGTTACGTTTGGAGTAGATCACGGTGCGCTGTTTGTTCATCACGTCGTCGTATTCGAGCAGGCGTTTGCGGATGCCGAAGTTGTTCTCTTCCACTTTTTTCTGCGCCCTTTCGATAGAGCGGGTGATCATGCTGTGCTGGATCACTTCGCCTTCTTTATAGCCCATGCGGTCCATGAGGGAAGCGATACGTTCAGAGCCGAACATGCGCATCAGGTCGTCTTCCAGGGATACGAAGAACTGGGAAGTACCGGGGTCGCCCTGGCGGCCTGCGCGGCCACGCAACTGGCGGTCCACACGGCGGCTTTCGTGGCGTTCGGTACCGATGATGGCCAAACCGCCGGCTTCTTTCACACCGGGTCCCAGCTTGATGTCCGTACCGCGGCCGGCCATGTTGGTGGCAATGGTCACGGCGCCGGGCAGGCCTGCTTCAGCCACGATCTGCGCTTCACGGGCGTGCTGCTTGGCGTTCAGTACGTTGTGGGGTACTTTTTCGAAGGTCAGCATTTTGCCCAGCAGCTCGGATACCTCTACGGAAGTGGTACCCACCAGCACGGGGCGGCCGGCGGCCTTCAGGCCCTTGATCTCTTCGATCACGGCCTTGTATTTATCGCGTTTGGTTTTGTAAACCAGGTCTTCTGCGTCTTTACGTACGATCGGGAGGTTGGTGGGGATGGTCACCACGTCCAGCTTGTAGATCTCCCAGAACTCGCCGGCTTCGGTAGTGGCCGTACCGGTCATGCCCGCCAGCTTGTGGTACATCCTGAAGTAGTTCTGCAGGGTGATGGTGGCGAACGTTTGGGTGGCGGCTTCCACTTTCACATTTTCCTTTGCTTCGATAGCCTGGTGCAAGCCGTCTGAATAACGGCGGCCTTCCAGGATACGGCCGGTCTGCTCATCCACGATCTTCACCTTGCCGTCCATTACCACGTACTCCACGTCCTTATCGAAGAGGGTGTATGCTTTGAGCAGCTGCTGCACGGAGTGGATGCGCTCTGATTTAATGGCAAAGTCCTGCAGCAGCTGGTCTTTGCGCATCAGCCTTTCTTCCGCGGTGAGGTCGAGCTTTTCCAGCTCCGCTATTTCGGAACCTACGTCGGGCATGAGGAAGAAGTTGGGGTCTTCGCCTGCGCCGGTGATAAGGGCAATGCCCTTTTCGGTAAGGTCTACGCTGTTATTTTTTTCTTCGATGTGGAAGTAAAGCCCTTCATCCACTTTCGGCATTTCGCGTTGCTGGTCGGCAATGTAATAGTTCTCTGCTTTCTGCTGCAGTACTTTAATGCCGGGCTCGCTGAGGTATTTGATAAGGGCGCTGTTCTTGGGAAGCCCGCGGTAAGCGCGCATCAGGGCCAGGCCGCCGGTCTTCGGATCGTCTTTCCCTTCTGCAATGAGTTTTTTGGCTTCAATGAGGCTGGCGTTCACCACTTTTTTCTGCTCTTCCACCAGGCGCTGGATGCGGGGCTTCAGGGCGTGGAACTCCTGCTCGTCCCCACGGGGGATAGGGCCGGAAATAATGAGCGGGGTACGAGCATCGTCGATCAATACGCTGTCCACCTCATCCACCATGGCGAAGTGGTGCTTGCGCTGCACCATTTCCTCGGGGCTGTGCACCATGTTGTCGCGCAGGTAATCGAAGCCGAATTCGTTATTGGTACCGTAAGTGATGTCTGCTTTATAAGCCTCGCGGCGCTCGAAGGAGTTGGGCTGGTGTTTGTCGATGCAATCCACGGTAATGCCGAGGAATTCGAAAAGGGGGCCGTTCCACTCACTGTCGCGGCGGGCGAGGTAATCGTTCACCGTTACGATGTGCACGCCTTCGCCGGCAAGGGCGTTCAGGTAAGCGGGAAGGGTGGATACGAGGGTTTTACCTTCACCGGTGGCCATTTCGGAGATCTTACCCTGGTGCAGCACGGTACCGCCGATAAGCTGTACGTCGTAATGCACCATGTTCCAGGTCACTTCGGTGCCCCCGGCGATCCAGGTGTTTTTCCAGGTCACTTTGTCACCTTCGATGGTGATATAGTCCTTTTTAACGGCCAGCTGGCGGTCCAGGTCGGTGGCTTTGGCAGTGATACTGCTGTTTTCCTTCAGCCTGCGTGCCGCTTCCTTCACCACGGCAAATGCCTCGGGAAGGATGACCTGCAATATCTCTTCTATTTTTTTATCCCGCTCCTTGATCAGCTTGTCGATCTCACGGTAGGTAATGTCTTTGCTGTTAACGTCTTCTTCGGTCTCCGCGCTTGTTTTTTTGTCGGCAATCTCCTTGTCTATGTCAGCCAGGTGGGCTTTAATGCGGCCGCGGAAGTCCTGCGTTTTGTGACGCAGTTCATCGATGGTAAGGGATGACAGTTTTTCGAACTCCTCGTTAATCTGCTTCACGATAGGGAGGATGAGCTTGATGTCGCGCTCTGACTTGTTTCCTCCGAAAAGCTTTGTTAAAAAACCTAGCATGTTAAAATTTTCGATTTCAAAAGATAAAATAACCTCGTAGCGGGAGGAATATAGTCAAATATTAAGCCCGCCGGCAACGTTGTGTCAAGGTGGCAGGAACATGGGTCCCTGTTTTCCGAGGCTCGTAAAATTAGGAATTTTTAGGGGATGCGAGCGAGAAATGCGGGAATTACTTTAAATAGTCCCCCGTTTCCCGCGAATTAATGCCAGGCTGTCATTATGCCGCAGCAGAAAAAATAATTGTCTTTTGAA
>CBFHAF010000222.1:0-7341 GCA_965653435.1 uncultured Chitinophaga sp. | reverse complement strand
TTTGAAGGTGAAGGCGCCTTGTTCCACGTCGGCGGAATCGGCAACACTTTCTGCGCCGTTCCTGTAGTACAGGTAGGCTCTCGACGGAGTGCCGGGGTCTGCCACCTTGCCTTTTATTTCAAAAGGTATTTCCTGGGCCAGGAGCGTCAATGGCAGCAACAGCGCGGCTGCCGAGATCATCTTTTTCATATGGATGTTTTTTTGGTTTTAGTATGGACGGGTATCGAGCGGGATGTTCCAGCCCGGGTTGTATTGTAAAATGGTGTTTGAGATGTTGAGGATGAAGAAATCTGAATCCACATCCGCTTCAAATTTTTCGGTTCCCAGCATATGCACGACCCTGGCTTTATGCCAGGGCTTGCCCGGCTCCAGTGAAAAACGCTTCAGGTCCAGCAGGCGTTTGATGCTGCCGATGGGCAGCTCCCGCCGGCGTTCGTCCAGCACGGCTTTGATCACTTCATCCTGCGTGCCGGCGCCTAAGGGCGGCGTACCGGTTACGTAACGGTATTGCCGCAGCAGGTTCAGGTCTGCAATAGCTTCCGCCAGCCTGTTGGTGCGGGCGTATGCTTCGGCGCGGATAAGCAGCAGCTCGGGATAAGAGAAGCCGCTGGTCATCTGCGATTTGGAGCCGCGGTAATATTGCACGCGCTCGCCATCGTCGTAGGTAACGCCGTTGTAAGTGGTCTTGTAGCCGGGCGCGGTGAGGAAAAAGAACTTGTACCGGAGGTCGTTGTCCTTGTCAAAAAGAGCGGTGAACTCAGCGGAAGGATAACTGCTGGAGGAACGGCCCGCGCCGGCATCGGTGGAGCGGTACAGGAGTATCTCGCGGCTGTTCACGGCGGCGAGGAAATTATCCGGCGCTTTGATGGTGCTGCTGATCACGTTTGCGGGATTAGTCCAGGTGAAGTCGTTGTAATTGTACAGCACCTTTCCCGGCCCCCCGGATGCCGTTGCAGCGGTCCAGGCGAGATTGGCGTAATAAGCCGCGCTGTCGTACTTATGCGTGAAGAGATGATAGTAAGCCAACATGGCCTGTACCGCCGCTTTATTGGGGCGCGAGGGCCAGTTGGTGTTATCCGGTGCGTCGGGTAGCGCTGCGTGCAGGTCCTGCGCCGCCAGCGAAAACACTTCCTCCTGAGTGGAAAGGTCCACCATTGGCGCGGTCACATCCGAATTGGTGAGATAGGGAATAGTACGGGTGCTGTTGTTGCCACCGGGCTTGTATACGGGGCCGTAGAGCAGGGAATGATGGAAATATCCCCAGGCCCGGCCCGCCCGCGCCTGCGCCAGCACCCTGCGCGCATATTGCACGTCGCCTGAGCTAAGGTTCTGGATCTTGCTTACGCCGTCTATCACGTTGTTGAAATAAGCGGCGGCGCGGTAAGTGCCCCAGTCCCAGAAATAATCGGAGACGTTCGGGTTGTTGTAAGGCTTGCGGAAAGTATAGGCGTAGAACCGGTCGATGTTAGGGTGGTTGTTCGCCTTATACGAGATCTTCCCGATGCCTTCCGAAAGCTCCAGGTTGTCTGTAAGGTAGCCCGGCATGCTGCCAAGATTGTTGTCCAGGAAATTGAACTGTACAATATATGTATGGTCCAGCAGGTGGTCGAAGTCCGCCACCTCGGTGGGAATCAGCTTCCCTTTCGGTTTCACGTCCAGGAACTTGTTGCAGGCGCTCAGCAGCAGGATCCCGGTTGTAACGCTGATATATATACGAAATAGTCTCATCCTTTTTCAGTTTTTAGAGGGTGAACATGATTCCTACATAGAACTCCGGCCGGAGCGGCAGCGAAGTGAAGCCTTGTTCCGTAAAGGCCCCGGTGCCGCCCGTGGTGTTCAGCTCGGATATTTCCGGGTCGCGTTTGTCGCTGTTGGCCGTCAGCATAACGAGGTTGCGCGTCTGGAAATACACTTTGCTGTCTTTCACCCCGGCTTTCCTCAGCAGGCCGGGGTTCAGCGTATAGGCCACGGTTACGTCGCGGAGCTTCATGAAGCTGGCGCTTTCCACCAGTACGTCGGCATACGGGAAGTAGAACATGTCCATGTTCCATGAGGTCAGCTTCGGATAGATGGTGTTGGCTTCGTCTCCCGGTTGCCGCCAGCGTTTCGCCACGTTTTTGTTGATGTAGTTGGAACCGGTGAACGCGTCTTTCCGCAACACATTCCCCAGGCGGGCGATGAGCATGAAAGAAACGTCGAACCCTTTGTAACCGAAAGTATTGGTAAGGCTCATGACATACGGCGGGCGAAGGGTGCCGGCGTACACCAGGTCGTCCACAGTAGCGTTGCCGCCGCCTATCTTTTTGCCGGACTGGTCGTAGAACTGGGCCACCCCGTTGTTGTCGAGCCCTGCAAAGCGGTAGGCATACAGCGCGTCGAGAGGGTCGCCTTCTTTGCGGATGGCGCCGTTGGTAAGGGAAGAGGGATAGATGTAGTTCACATTATACTCTTTCACCTTGTTCTTATTGTAAGCAAAGATGAAGTAGGTGTTCCAGCTGAAAGCGGGGCGTTTCACGATGTCCGCTTCTACAGACACTTCGAAGCCCTGGTTGAGGATCTTGCCCGCGTTCTTTACGAGTGAGCTGAAGCCGCGGGTGGCATCAATGGCATCTGAAGCGAGAACGTCTTCGCTGTTTTTATGGTAGTAATCCAGCGTTACGCGAACGAGGTTGCGCATGAACCCAAGGTCGAGGCCCAGGTTGGTCACTTTCGTTTTTTCCCAGCGCAGGGTGTTGTTGGGCGGCGAGGAGATCACGTAATTGATGTCGCCGGTAAGATTGGAGAACGAGCCGGGTGTGATGATGAGGAAGGGCCCGTTGTTGAGGGAGATATTCCCGTTGATGCCGTATGAGCCGCGGATATTGAGCTTGCTGATCCAGGGAACCTGGAAGAATTTCTCCCTCCATAACTTATACGTGGCGCCCGCGCTCCATAAAGGTTTGTAGCGGTACTTCGGATCGGTGCCGAAGAAGTTTGTCTGGTCCAGCCGCACGCTGCCGCTCAGCACGATCCGGTTGTCGTATTCGTAGGATCCGTTGGCGTACCAGCTCACGAAGCGGTTGTCGTTGAACGCATAGCTGCCGATGTTGGCGGTGGGGCGGCTGGTGCCGAGCATATCGCTGTTGTAGAGGCCGGCGTTGTAATCTGCATAGTTGAATGTAGAGAAAGTGCCTGCCTGGTCGTTGTACCCGAAGCGGGTGGGATAGGTGTTGTTGTCGGTTTTGGTCTGGCTGATCTCCATCCCGGCCAGGGCTGCCACATAATGGCGCAAGCCCAGGTTCCGGTTGAAGCCCAGCTGGCCTCTCAGCATGTACGACTGCATGATGCCCCTGCTTTCGTTGACCATTGCGCCGTCTGGGATGTAATGTTTGGAAGGGTTGGAAATGGATGTGGCATCGTTGTAATGCTGGCGCATGCGATAGGAATTCTTATCGTAAATGGAGCGGGAGTTGGTATTGTTCCTGGACCAGTTGCCGCCTAACTCCGCAGTAAGCCCGTCAAAAATGGTAGCCTGGATGTTGCCGCCGAAGCGGAGCAGCAATCCCTGCGCATTGGTGGTTTCCAGTGCAAGGTCTTCCAGCGGGGTGTAGTACATCGGTTTCAGGCCGGCGATGGCCGCGTAGCGGTCTTCCTTCCGTTTATTCTTCGTGAACACCTCTGCGGGCCGGCCTGTGGCCGGGTCCACGATCAGGCTGTAAGGCTGGAGCAGCGAAGTGGATGTATATCCCAGCAACTCGGACCATGAGCGCACGGGCGAGCGGCTGGTGTTGTAGTTGACATTGGTGAAGAGGCTGACGCCCAGGTTTTTCACTGGCCGCCATTCGTTCTTGAAATCCACGATCAGCCGGTTGTCGCTGGCGCCCACGCTGTTGCCCTGGTTGGAGATGTACCGCACGGCTGCGTTCAGTGAGCTTTTTTCACCTCCTCCTGTGAGGGAGATGTTGTGCTGTTGGGTGAACTGGTGCCGGAAATAATTTTTCTCCAGCTGCGCGATGCCGGTCTGCTGGCGGAGCGCGGCAATACGGTCGTCCGCTTCCTTGGCCGTTACCCATCCCTGCGATTTGGCTACCAGCAGGTAATGCACTTCGGATAAGGAATTGTAATTATTGTAGGTGTTCAGGTAAGTATTCGGGTCCTGGTTGTACAGGTCTATTTCCGCATCTACATAATCAGAGGCGGAGGCTCTGTTCAGGTAGCTGACCTGCGGTTTGAGCGTGACACCGGTGGAGCCGCGGTATTGCACGCGGATGGCGCCGGAGCGGCCTCTTTTGGTGGTGATCACGATCACGCCGTTGCTGGAACGGGCGCCGTAAATGGAAGCGGCTACGGCGTCTTTCAGCACTGTGATGCTTTCTATGTTGTCTATGTTAATGCTTTCGAGGTCGCCCTGAGTGGGATAGCCGTCCACTACCAGCAGGGGTTTTCTTTCAGCGGTAACGGTGGATACGCCGCGGATCTCCACGTTCCCTTCCTTGGTGATCACAACGCCGGCGGCCTGCCCTTCCAGCGCGGCTCTCAGGTCGGGCTTGAGCTTCGCTTCGAGGCGGGCAGGGGAAATGAAGGAAAATGAACCTGTGGCCCGTTCAGCGGAAATAGCCTGGTAGCCGGTATACACCACCTGCACCGCTTCCAGCCGGCTGGAAGCGGGCTGCAATTGCAGCATGAGTACGGTACGGCCGGATATGCTTAATTCCTGCCGGGTGAAACCGAGCGAGGAAAATATGAGCACCGCGCGTTTGTCTACGTCGGAAAGTGTGAACTCGCCCTGGTCGTTGGTTTGCGTACCCTTCGTGCTGCCCTTTACGATCACGGACACGCCGGCCAGCGGTTTCCCGTTCTCGTCCGTTACGCGGCCCGATATGGTGACTGCCGGGTCTTCCGCCGCCGGCAACGGCTGCACGGGCATTACCCGGCGCACGAGAAAAATGGTTTTGTCCTCGATGGAAAAATCCAGGCCCTGGTTCTGCAGCGCCTGTTTCATCAGTTCGTCCACCGGAACGTTCCTGACATGGAGAGTAACCGGCGATGCCTGTTGCAGCAGGTCGTAGTTGTAAAACACGATGTAGCCGGATTGCCGCTGAATGGCTTTAAAAACGGTGGTAAGCGGCACATGCTGGCCTGTGAAGCTGACCCGTTGAGAACGGGCGGCGGCGCTTACATGCAGGAAGCCGATCAATAAAAGATAGGTTGACAGTTTCATAGCCCTCCATAAAACTTTGTGGTGGTACAAGGCATTCAAAAAATGCATAGCTTTGACTTTGGTGATAAAATTGGTTCGCGTCAATAGTATCGCCCCGGCCGGGAATGTTAGCGCATTACCGGCTTTTTTGCGGGCTGGTTGGTTGTTTTTTTTTAATTACTCTTCTGTCTAATAAGCATTCGGTTTTTTTGTTAGGAAATATTATTGCAGGACTGTTATTTTCCTCCCGTCTATCCTGAATTTCACCTGGTTCTTTTCCAGTATCCGCAGCACGCTGCTCAGGGGCAGGCTGCGCTGCATGCCGCCGCCGAAGCGCAGATGCGAAACGTTCGCCTCGTAAGTGACGGAGATGTCGTACCAGCGTTCCAGCTCTTTCATCACGGCATGGATATCCGCATTATTGAAACTGAAATACCCGTTCTTCCACGCCACCGCATGCTCGGTATCCGCCGGCCCTACCTGTACCCGGCCGCCGGCCTGCACCGCCTGTTCGCCCGGCGACAGCTCATGGCCGTTCACTTTCACGGCTCCTTCCAGCAGGGTCACGTTCGCCGCCTTTTCACCGGGGTAGGCCATTACGTTGAAGTGTGTGCCCGTCACCCGGATATTCATGCTGTCGCTCGTTTTCACCACGAAGGGCCGGGAAGTATTCTTCGCCACTTCGAAATATCCTTCCCCGCTCAGCTCCACCGTCCTTTCACTGTCTTCGAACGCCGTCGGGAAATGCAGGGTGCTGGCGGCATTGAGCCATACGGCCGTTCCATCCGGCAGCGTTACGCGGTATTGCCCGCCGCGCGGTGTGGATAATTTATTCCAGGCTACAGGCGCTTTTTTATCCGTGGCGGCGTAAGCAAGCTGGCCGTTTTGCATTTTGGTGACCTGCGCATTGCCCTGCTGGGCCAGCACACCGTCTTTTGCATCGTCCAGCGTGATCACGGAGCCGTTGGCCAGTGTGAGCGACGCCCGGTTTCCCCCCGGAGGCACATCGTTCTTGTAACGGCCTTCCATAGCTACACCGGCCGGAGGCAAAGCCTCCCGCGGGGCCAGCAGCTGCCAGGCTCCAACGGCCAGAATGCCCGCTGCTGCTGCAGCGGCGGCCCATTTCCACCAGCTGCGCCGCAAAGCCACTACCGGCGTTCCTGCATCTGAGCGCAGGATGCGTTCCTGCACCGGCTGCCAGCGGGCGGCGCTGTAAGGTTCATGCTCAGACGCGTCTAACATGAGTTCTGTCAGAACGGCGAGAAAAAGCTCCTCGTTCCGTTCGTCCTGTAAAAGATCGTTCAGCTCTTTTTCTTCAGCCTCAGACATACGGTCATAGAGACGCTGACCAAGTAAGAACCTTAGTTTGTCTTCCTGCATAAAATCGTAAGTATCATTAATGGAATAGTGCCAGTCTCAGAAGGCCAGGCGCCCCCTTTCAATAACTAAGAATGCGCCGGGGCAAAAAAGGACCTATCATCCTGAAAATATTTTTTACAACATCATCGCCATATGTGAGGCCCGGGCGTTCAGGCAAAAAAGAATGACCAGCACGGGGATGAACTGGCCGTGCCTGGCCAGGTGCTCCCGGATATCCCGCAAAGCCAGCACCAGTGTGTTTTTTACGGAGTTCGGCGAAAGCCCGAGGTTTTCCGCGATCTCCGGGATGCTGAGGCCTTGCTGGCGGCTCATGATGAAAATGCGGCGGCGCTGCGGCGGTAGCTTCGATACCGCCTGTGTAATGAGCCGCTGCGTTTCGTGCAGGGAAAGCTCGGCGGCAAGTGTGTTATCTGCTTCTTCCCCGGGCCAGGCGTCGCTTCGCAATTGCAGTTCGCGGGCTTCCTTGCGGAGGTAAGTATAACATTCATTGGCCACCACTTTATAGAGCCAGGCTTTGGCGTGCGTAATGCCGGCCAGCTTGTCGCGGCTGAGCCAGATGCGTAAAAATGAAGACTGGATCACCTCTTCGGCAGCCGCGGCCTGCTTCACCAGCCGGAAAATGAACGGGTAGAGGACCGGCACCGATTGCCGGAAAAGTGTGTTAAAGGCGCTCTCGTCTCCTTCGCTGATGCTTATGAACAGTTGGTTGATGTTATGATGCAATAGCTCGTCCATGTACTGGTAACCCGTTGGCGCGGTTGGTTGATGGTTATTGCTTAAAA
>CBFHAF010000221.1:0-7356 GCA_965653435.1 uncultured Chitinophaga sp. | reverse complement strand
ACAAACTACAGTGTAAAATGGGAACTTCTCTCAAAATTGGTATTAATGGTTTCGGCCGGATCGGCCGTTTGGCGTACCGTCAAATTTACAATATGCCCGGCATCGACGTGGTGGCGATCAATGACCTGACAAGCCCCGCGGTTTTGGCGCACCTGCTGAAATATGATTCCGCACAAGGTAGATTTGGACAGGATGTGAAGCATAGCGACAATTCTATCACTGTTAACGGTGATGAAGTGAAGATATACGCGCAGAAAGATCCCTCCCAGATTCCCTGGAAAGACCACGGAGTGGACGTTGTGCTGGAATGCACCGGCTTTTTCACCGATAAGGCGAAAGCTGAAGCCCACCTTACCGCAGGCGCCAAACGCGTAGTGATCTCCGCTCCCGCAACCGGCGACCTCAAAACCATCGTTTACAACGTAAACCACGATATCCTGGATGGCAGCGAAACCGTTATCTCATGCGCTTCCTGCACCACCAACTGTCTGGCCCCCATGGCGAAAGTGCTGAACGACAAGTTCGGCATCGTTACCGGTATCATGACAACCATCCACGCTTACACGAACGACCAGAACACCCTGGATGCCCCCCATCCGAAAGGTGACCTGCGCCGCGCCCGCGCTGCCGCAGCCAATATCGTTCCCAACAGCACCGGCGCAGCCAAAGCCATCGGCCTGGTACTGCCCGAGCTGAAAGGCAAGCTGGACGGTAACGCACAACGCGTTCCCACCATCACCGGCTCCCTCACCGAACTGACCACCGTGCTCAGCAAAAAAGTGACCGCCGAAGAAATTAACGCTACCATGAAAGCCGCTGCCAATGAGTCTTTCGGCTACACCGAAGACGAGATCGTAAGCTCAGACATCATCGGCATCAACTTCGGTTCCCTGTTCGACGCTACCCAAACCAAGGTAATGACCCAGGGCGACCTCCAGCTGGTGAAAACAGTTTCCTGGTACGACAACGAAATGAGCTACGTATCCCAGCTGGTACGTACCGTTAAACACTTTGCAGGACTGATCAGCAAATAAGCGGGTCTTACAGATATTACCAACCCTCCGCGATAAGCTGTTCCGCAGCCTACCCGGAGGGTTTTTTTCTTACCTTCCTAAAACCTCCACATCATGAGCAAGTTCTCCGATCATAATTTCAAAGGCCAGAAAGCCCTTATCCGCGTTGACTTTAACGTTCCCCTGAACGACCAGTTGGAGATCACCGACGACAACCGCATGCAGGCCGCCGTGCCCACTATCAAAAAGATACTGGCAGACGGGGGCTCCGTGATCCTTATGAGCCACCTCGGCCGCCCGAAAGACGGCCCCACCGATAAATATTCCCTCAAACACCTGGTGAACCGCCTCGTGAAGCTGCTCGGCGGCGCTACCGTGAAGTTCGCGGAAGACTGCATCGGCGAAGTGGCTGAAAAAGCCGCTGCCGGCCTGCAACCCGGCGAAGTGCTGCTGCTGGAGAACCTCCGCTTCCACAAACAGGAAGAAAAAGGGGACAAGGCTTTTGCCGAACAGCTCTCCAAACTCGGCGATGTATACGTGAACGACGCCTTCGGCACCGCCCACCGCGCCCATGCTTCCACCGCTGTGATCGCGGAATTCTTCCCCGCAGGTAAGAAAATGTTCGGCCTCCTGATGGAAGCTGAAACCTCCAGCGCCGAAAAAGTGCTGCACAGCTCTGAAAAACCTTTCACCGCCATCCTCGGCGGCGCCAAGGTGAGCGACAAGATCCTCATCATCGAGAATCTCCTGGCCAAAGCCAATAATATCATCATCGGCGGCGGCATGGCCTATACTTTCCTGAAAGCCCAGGGCAAAGAGATCGGCAACTCCCTGGTGGAGAACGATAAGCTGGACCTGGCGCTGGAACTGCTTGCTAAAGCCAAATCCCTCGGCGTGCAGCTGCTCATCCCCGAAGATTCGGTAGCGGCTGATAAATTTGCCGCAGACGCAAACACACAGCAGGTTTCCAACGACAACATCCCCTCCGGCTGGATGGGGCTGGACATCGGGCCGAAATCCATCGCAAAATTCAGCGAAGTGATCGCCGCTTCCAAAACCATCCTCTGGAACGGCCCGATGGGCGTGTTTGAAATGCCTGCCTTCCAGGGCGGCACCAAAGCCATTGCGGACGCTATCGTGAAAGCTACCGCCAACGGCGCTTTCTCCCTGGTAGGCGGCGGAGATTCCGTGGCGGCGGTAAACCAGTTCGGCCTGGCGGACAAAGTGAGCTACGTATCCACCGGCGGCGGCGCCATGCTGGAGTACTTCGAAGGAAAAGTACTGCCCGGCATCGCAGCGATCAACCAATAAATACGTTCTGCATTATAAAAAAGGCGCCATCCCGGCCGGGATGGCGCCTTTCGTTTATGCCGCGTTGTTATCTTTTCTGAAGATAGTTGCTGCAGCAGGTATTATTTTTTGCTCCCATCCGCAAAGAACTTGTGGAAATAAGGGATCGTTTCGATGCCTTTGTAGAAGTTGGCCAGATCGTATTTTTCGTTGGGTGAATGCAGGTTGTCACTGTCCAGCCCGAAGCCCATCAGCACCGTTTTCAGCCCCAGCACCTTTTCGAACAAGGCCACGATGGGAATGGAACCGCCGCCGCGCACGGGGATGGGCTCTTTCCCGAAAGTAGCGGCAATGGCCTGGCTGGCTGCCTTGAATGCCAGGTGGTCCGTAGGCGTTACATAGGGAGAACCGCCATGGTGCGCCGTCACCTTCACTTTCACCGATTTCGGCGCTATTTTTTCAAAATGCGCTTTGAACAGGTCGGAGATCTTCACCCAGTCCTGGTTGGGTACCAGGCGCATGGAAATCTTAGCGGAAGCCTTGGCGGGCAGCACGGTTTTAGCGCCCTCGCCGGTGTAACCGCCCCAGATGCCGTTCACTTCCAGCGTCGGGCGGATGCCGGTGCGCTCGATGGTGGTGTAGCCTTTCTCGCCCCAAAGCTCGTCCACGCCCAGGTCTTTTTTGTATTCGGCTTCGTCGAACGGGGCCTTGTTCAGGTTCTCACGTTCGGCGGCGCTCAGTTCCTGCACGCCGTCATAAAAGCCGGGGATGGTCACGTGGTTGTTCTCATCGTGCAGGGAAGCGATCATTTTAGCGAGGATGGTAGCCGGGTTGGCCACTGCGCCGCCATAAACGCCGGAGTGCAGGTCACGGTTCGGGCCGGTCACTTCCACTTCCATGTAAGCCAGGCCGCGCAGGCCGGTATCGATGGAAGGCGTGTCGAGGCTGATCATGGAGGTATCTGAAATGAGCACCACGTCTGCCTTCAGGCGGTCTTTATTGTCGTTCAGGAAAATGCCGAGATTGTTGGAGCCCACTTCTTCCTCCCCTTCGATCATGAATTTTATGTTGCAGGGCAGGGTATTGGTTTTGATCATGGTCTCAAAAGCCTTCACATGCATGAAGAACTGTCCTTTGTCGTCGCAGGCGCCGCGGGCGAATATCTTACCGTCTTTGATCACCGGCTCGAAGGGGGGGCTGGTCCAGAGATCCAGCGGGTCCGGCGGCTGAACGTCGTAGTGGCCGTAAACGAGCACGGTGGGAACGGAAGGATCGATGATCTTTTCGCCATATACGATAGGATGGCCGGCGGTAGGGCACACTTCCACTTTTTCGGCACCGGCCTCGGTAAGTCTTTGTTTTACGGCTTCCGCGCAGCGCTTCGTGTCTTCATTATGCCGGGAATCCGCGCTAACAGAGGGGATCCGCAACAGTTCCAGCAGCTCGTTCAAAAAACGGTCTTTGTGCTGGGCCTGGTAATCTTTCCAAACTTGCATGATTGAGCTATTAAACGTTCACAATGGACGCAATTTAAAGGAAAATGCACTACGGGCATTATCCGGCCTCATAAAAATGATAGCCGGGAAACGGCTGCCGTTGCCGCTGCTCATTAAAAAAGGAAGCGCCCGAAAGCGCTTCCAGTCCAGTAATATAGGGAGAATGATGTTACGAGATCAGTTTCTGCCGGAGCAGGAACTCCAGTTTTTCGTTCACGTCCAGCAGCTTTTCGGTCAGTTCCCTGTTCTCTTTGCGGAGGGCGTATACCTCATACGCCTTTTCTATATTGTGACGAAGCTCTTCGTCGTTCCAGGGCTTGGAGAAATATTTATATACCTGTCCCTTATTGATCGCGTCTATCACGGCATTAATGTCCGCATAGCCGGTGAGCAAAACGCGTATCGGTTCCGGGTATTTATTGAGAATGCTCTCAAAAAATTC
Organism: uncultured Chitinophaga sp.; assembly: GCA_965653435.1. Taxonomy (GTDB): domain Bacteria; phylum Bacteroidota; class Bacteroidia; order Chitinophagales; family Chitinophagaceae; genus Chitinophaga. The sequence continues at coordinate 3,115 of CBFHAF010000221.1, read as the reverse complement.
GATCCCCGTCATTTTGGGCATACGCTGATCCGATATAATGATGTGAAAATCATGATCTTCCAGCAATTTATAAGCATCATCCGCAGATTCGGCCGTTTGAACGGTGTATATCCTCCTGAATGATGCCTTAAATGCATTCAGGTTATGTATTTCATCATCGATATAGAGGATGTGAATGTGTTGTGCACTCATTATAACGAAGTAGACTTAATGTAAGTTAATAAAAATAAATGAGTTAGAAACAACGGAACTGTTACGCTAGTGTAAAAACCGAAACACAGGCATGCATTCTCAATAACTTCTTCCGTAATGCCGGAATCACGTCCATCCACGGGAAATCTGCACCAAACATAGATATTTTTTAACATTCGGTTTTCAACTTTCTGCTGACCGGCAACATGTAATTGGTAACCGCTGGAAGTTGACGGGTAACCGTTGCGGTTTGAACCTTGTTTTGCGCTTTCCGTTATTTCTTGTAGGTTTGGTAGTACCCGTAACCTAACATTATTAAAAAAAGATAGAATATGAAAACTGGAATCATTGTAATCATTGTCCTGGTACTCCTGGGCTTTTTCGGTTGCAGCAAGTACAATGGATTGGTGAAGAAAGATGAAGTGGTGCAAAAGGCGTGGGGTAATGTAGAAACACAATATCAGCGCAGGGCGGACCTGGTTGATAACCTGGTAAGCACCGTAAAGGGTTCTGCCGCATTTGAACAGGAAACACTGACGAAGGTGATAGAAGCCCGTTCCAAGGCTACTTCCGTTCAGATCAACGCAAACGATCTGACGCCTGAAAAGATCGAGCAGTTCCAGCAGGCGCAGGGCGAATTAAGCGGAGCGCTCAGCAGGCTGCTTGTTTCCGTTGAAAAGTACCCCGAGCTGCGCACTACCGAACAGTTCCAGACGCTGATGGCGCAGCTGGAAGGCACGGAGAACAGGATCGCGGTTTCCAGGAATGATTTCAACGGCGCCGTGAATGAATTCAACAGCAGTGTGCGCACCTTCCCGAACAATCTCATTGCAGGCCTCGGAGGGTTTAAAGCCAAAGGTTACTTTAAAGCGGCCGAAGGCAGCGAAAAAGCACCTAAAGTTCAGTTCTGATCCGTTAACGCATCTAACACGGCGGGCCCGGCCCGCCCTGTTAGATGTTATACAATATCCCGTTTGAAATGAAATTATTTTCTTTCAATAAAAAAGAGCTTTTCTCAGATCCGGAAAAAGAACGGCTGGTACACGCTATCCGCCAGGCGGAACGTCTCACCTCCGGCGAGATCCGGCTGTTCGTGGAAAGCCGCTGCGAGTACGTGGACCCTATGGACCGTGCCCGTGAAGCCTTTGTAGCCCTGGGCATGGATAAAACCAAACAACGGAACGGCGTGCTGCTGTATATCGCCCTGCGCGATCACCAGTTTGCCATCCTCGGCGACCAGGGCATCCACGAAAAAGTGGGGAACGACTTCTGGCAGAAAGAAGCCCTGCTGCTCAAAACTCATTTTTCCTCTCACAAGATCATTGAAGGCATAGAAGTATGCGTGAAAGAGATCGGCGAATCCCTGTATCATTATTTCCCATACGAATCCGGCGACCAGAACGAGCTGCCGGACGATATCGTGTTTGGGAAATGATCAACGCAATGATTCATAAGCAATAAACAATGAAGTTTACCCGCTGGTTACTATTATGGGTTCTGATACTGACAGGATGGAGCGCTATTGCACAACAGATCCCGCAAAAACCTAATCCGCCGCGCCTGGTGAACGATTATGCAGGCGTATTGCTCCGTTCCGAAGTTGACGAACTGGAAAGGAAGCTGGTGGCTTACGACGACAGTACCTCCACGCAGATCGCCATTGTGCTGGTGAAAACCACGGGCGGTTACGATATTGCCGAATACGGCCTGAAGATCCTCCGTGAATGGGGCATCGGCGGGCAGAAGAACAATGGCGTGCTGATACTGGCGGCAATAGAGGACCGCAGGGTGAGAATAGAGACCGGCTACGGCATGGAGGGTGCAGTGCCCGATGCGGTCGCCTTCGGGATCATCAACGAGGTATTAAAGCCTAACTTCCGCGACGGCCACTATTACCAGGGGCTGGAACAGGCTACAGACAATATCATATCAGCCGCTGCAGGCGAATACAAAGGCGTGCCGCGCAGCACCAAAAGCGGTAAGCCCGGCGGCAGCAGCATTTTCGGGATCATTATCCTGATACTTATCATCCTGTTCTTCGTAGGCCGCGGCGGTGGCGGCGGCAGAGGCGGGGGCAGGGTGATCAGCCGCAGGGGCGACAGCGTATTCGGCGGAATCCTAGGCGGAATGATCGGCAGCGCACTCGGTGGAGGCGGCGGCGGCTGGTCTGGCGGCGGAGGAGGAGGCTGGTCCGGCGGCGGCGGTTTCGGCGGCTTTGGCGGCGGCTCCGGCGGTGGTGGCGGCGCAAGCGGCAGCTGGTAACACCAATTATCAATAACGGGTTTTTGACGCGAAAATGCCATTGGTAATTGAAGATTGAAAGCATTTTCAGGCATCGAAAATCTGTTATTATGTTCCTGCATATTCTTAATGGCGATTCTACACGTGCCATTTTTCAAAACAGCGGCATCGGGGGAGACGTGATCGTTTGGCGCGAAATGCTCTGCGAAGGCAGAACGCCCGCCACACGCAACATGTCCCGCTTCTTCGAGGAACGCGCCGCTTTCCTCCAGCAGGCTTATGGCATAGACAGTGCCGCCTACCTCGCTGACGTAGAGCAGGATAAACAACTGCTCCACAAAGCGTCTGACTACGAGGAGATCGTTCTCTGGTTCGAATTCGACCTTTTTTGCCAGGTGAACCTGGTGTTTGTGCTCTATTACCTCAGCCAGCTGTCTGTAATGCTGCCACCCGTCAGCATCGTTCAGCTCGATCAACATCCCGACGTTCCGAATTTCCGCGGCCTTGGCATGCTGCAATCCCATCATCTGCCCCCGCTTTTTGAAGCCCGTACTTATATCCGGCAGGAAGACTGGCAACTGGCCCGCGAGGCCTGGGAAGCTTACAGCGCGGAGGACCCGCTGGCGCTGGAAGAGCTCAGCCGCCGCCCCGGCCATCATCTTCCCTACCTGGGCAAAGCTTT
>CBFHAF010000220.1:0-7358 GCA_965653435.1 uncultured Chitinophaga sp. | reverse complement strand
AAACAAATCGTTCTTTCACTAGGTGTAATACATGATCTTAAGAATCGATCGTTCAGTAGGACATGGTAATCAAAGAGTTTGGGCTATCATAGAATATGGATATACACATATATGTTACCCATTGAATATTTTATGATAAGTCAGTTTGTATCTTTAAGTTAATGGAAATTCTTGAGTAATGAAAAAGTAGCTCTTCCCGTTTCCCGAACTTGAAATTGTGCTTTAAGTGTTATTCAAAAATAACGTAGTTCTACGGAAATACCATCACACTAACGTGGGATTTTGTTAACGCACTGTTAAAGTAATTACAGGTTGTAACATTCAGGGCCCCGCTTCCACAGCCATTCTTCCCGATCCGATCATTCATTTTCCGCTTTGCGTAAATGTACGTAACGCCGCACAGGGTACCTTTGCGCCGGATTTCTTAACAATTTCAATGAGAATAATATTAACAATTGCCATACTGGCCGCGGGCTCCCTTCCTATTTTTGCACAACAGGCGCCCCAGGGCGTTGTTAAAGGCATCGTCCGCAACGAACAGGGCCAGGCCGTTCCATTTGCCAATATCAGCATCCCCGGCATCAAAAAAGGTACGGTGGCAGGCGCCAACGGTACTTATGTACTGGCCGCCCCCGCCGGTTCACATACCCTGCGTTTTTCCGGCGTAGGCTTCAGCACTACAGAGCAGGCCGTCACCCTTTCGGTGGATACCGCCATACAGGACGTGACCATGAAACCTTCCGCGGACCTGCAGGAAGTGATCGTATCGGCCAGCCGCAAAAAAGAGACCCTGGACGAGGTGCCTTCTTCCGTTACCATCGTCGGGCCACGTGAAGTAGAAGCCCAAAAAGGCATTAACAATAATATTACCGCCATCCTCGCCAACACGGTACCGGGCCTGGCCATTAACGACAATACCACCGGCAATACAGGGCAGACCCTGCGCGGGCGCAACGTGCTGGTAATGGTAGACGGCATCCCGCAGTCCACCCCCCTGCGCAACGGCGGCAGAGACATGCGCACCATCGACCCTTCCGCCATTGAGCGCATTGAAGTGATCAAAGGCGCCACCGCTATTTACGGCAACGGGGCAGACGGCGGCCTGATCAACTATATCACCAAAAAAGGCGATAAAAATAAAACCGGCATCCACGGCGAAACTACCGTCGGCGCCAACACCCAGCTGGTGAAAGCCCAGCATACCGGAGGCTTTTCCGCTGGCCAGCTGCTTTCAGGGGCTTATAAGAAATGGGACTTCGTGATTTCGGGCCATTACGAGCAGACCGGCGTCTATAAAGACGCTAACGGCGTGGTGAACTCCCCCGAGTACAGCCTCGGCGAATCGCAGATCTGGAACGGGTTTGCCAAGATCGGGTACGACATCGGCCAGCGCAACCGCCTGGAGCTGATGTACAACTTCTTCGGCAGCCAGCAGCGCAGCGATTATATCCTGAAACCCGGTAAATACCTGGATTCCGCCGCTACCGGCATCATCGGCAAACGCCCGGGCGACCCCGAAGGCACGCCTTACAACCACAACGCCAGCCTGCACTGGAGCAGCGAAGGCATCATCGGCGGTACGGACCTGGACGTGAACGTTTACATGCAGCGCTTCAAAACCGTGTACAGCTGGGGCCCTACCTTCGAATTTGGCGGCCAGTCTGAAATATCTTCCGCCAAACAGGGCGTGCGCATCAATTTCAGCACACCCGTGCACCTCGGCTCCAATTACGATATGTCGCTCGTATACGGCCTGGACTACATGAACGACAAAACCTCCCAGAGCCTGCTCGACGGCCGTACCTGGGTGCCTGACATGGATATGAAGAACTATGCGCCTTACGCGCAGGTGAAGCTTAACCTGTTCAAAGATTTCGTGTTCAAAGCAGGCGCGCGCTTCGAGAACATCAACATCAGCATTCCGGACTACACCACCGTGAAACAGCTGAACCGCGTAACCGGCGAGTTCACTGAAGGCGGCGTGAGTGTAACCGGCGGCGACCTCAGCTATAATGCGCTCGTATACAACGCGGGCCTCCGTTATAATAAGTTCAGGTTCTTCAAGCCCTTCATCAGCTACTCCCAGAGCTTTTCCATCATGGAGTTGGGCCGCCTCCTGCGCGCGGCAAAGGAGAACACTGTTTCGCTGCTGAAAACGGAAGCCGTGATCGCCAACAATTACGAAGCCGGCTTCAACAGTATCCTCGGCCCCATCCAGCTGGAAGGCAGCTATTATATCAGCACCTCCAAGCTTGGTTCTTCCTTCAAGGAAGTGAACGGCAAGTTCGAGATACAGCGCGCACCTGAAAAGGTCTACGGTTTCGAGATCGCGGCGGACGCAACTATACTGCGCAACCTGGGCGCGGGCGCTTCCTATTCTTACGTGGAAGGCAAGCAGGATATCGACGACAATGGCAAATTCGGCGACGCGAACGATAAATACCTCGGCAGCGACCGCATCGCTCCTCCCAAAGTGACCGCCTACATCCGCTATGCCCCCATCGAAAGGCTGAACCTCCGCCTGCAGATGCTGCATGCCGGCAAACGCGAGCGCTTTGAGCGCGTGAACGGCCTGTATTCCTATGGTACCGGCCCGGTGGAAGGCTTCACCACCTTCAGCTTCCTCGGCAACCTGCAGATGGACGAGCGCAGCAGCCTGGGGCTGGGTGTGGAAAACCTTTTCAACGCTGATTACTATACCGTAACTTCGCAGTGGAATGCGCGCAACGAGAACTATGTAAAAGGCACCGGGGCCCGCATCAACCTGAATTACAGTTATAAATTCTGATAGTGCTCACCAAACAAATATTCCGGATTCACCGAATCACGGGCTTGATAGCAGGGGTTTTTCTCCTGCTTTTGAGTTTTACGGGAAGCATACTGGTGTTCAGCGACGAAATAGACCACGCGCTCAATAAGAACGCATACCAGGTGCAGCCCGGCGGCACGCCCCTGCCTCTGAACATGCTCTACGAAAAAGGGCTGGCGGCCAATCCAGGCAGGCCCTACCTCACCTTCCTGCGCCTGCCCCAGGCTCCCGGCGAAAGCCTCATCATGCGGGCGGAATATTCAGCCGAAAACAAAGTATACGTTTACCTGGACCCTTATACCGGCAAAGTACTGCACAGGAGGGGCAACAAGGGCTACTTCACCGGTTTCCTGCTCTACCTCCACTTCACCCTGCTAAGCGGCCGCAATGGGTCTGTAATCATCCTTTGCGTGTCTTTTATCCTGCTCGTATCACTTGCAACCGGCCTGTATGTTTACCGGAAACATCTTGGCAAGGTGCTCTCCTTCCGCGATAAGATCGAATGGAAGCACCGCCGCAGGCGCTGGCGCAACCTGCACCGGGTAGTAGGCGTATGGGCGCTGGTGTTCAACCTGCTGATGGTCATTACCGGCATCCTGATACAGTGGAAGGTGGTAAGCGCGCGGGTGGGTAAAAAAGCGCCTTCCGTGGCTGTGCAGCAGCCTGTCGATTACGACCGCCTCCTTACGGCCGCCCGCGCCGAAATACCGGGCATCACGATACTGGGCATCCGGCCTCCCCGGGCAGAAGGCGGCCCGGTGCTTTTCCTGGGAAATGCGGGTGAAGCATCCATTTTCGGCGAATACGCCAGCACTGTCACCCTTCAGCCAGACGACGGCTCGGTGGTGAAAAAAATTGATTTTAAGACTGCAACCATTTCCCAGAAGCTGAACGCCAGCGTATTACAACTGCATTTCGGGAATTTTGGCGGCATACCGCTGAAGATCCTGTGGACCCTCCTCGGCCTGGCGCCGGGACTGCTCGCCCTGTCGGGCATTCTGATCTGGTGGCGGAGGAAGTTTATGGTGAAAAGGTAGTGTTATAAATACCAGCAATAAAATACCGCCTCTCGGGCGGTCTTTTTTTATTGCGTTATACTTATGAAGTTCAAAGGTGATTCTCCAGTGCAGTGTCGTACTTGGTTTTCCATTCGGATACCGCGCCCCAGTCTTCTCCGTCCACTACCAGGTTCTCTCCTTTCACGGAGCCGATCAGCTCGCAACGAACGGAATGGTCGGAAGCGTCTACCAGGCCGTGCATCAGGGCTTCGAACTTCTCTTTGTCTGCCGGGCTCACGCTCACTACTACACGGCTCTGCGATTCGCCGAACAGGTAAGCGTCTTTACGGAAATGTTTGTTGGTATGCACATCGAACCCAAACCCGCGCACCTGGGCGCTTTCGAGCAGGGTGGTGAAGAGGCCGCCTTCGCTCACGTCGTGCGCGGACTGGATAAGCCCTTCGCCGATGAGTTTCGTAATGGCCTGCTGCAGTTTCAGCTCTTCCTCCATGTTAAAATGAGGGGCGGGGCTGTATTCCACGCCGATCAGCTTGTGGAGGTATTCGGAGCTGCTGATATCGTTGTAGCTGCGGCCCACCAGGTAGATGAGGTCGCCGGCCTGTTTGAAATCGAGGGTCATGCGCTGGTCCATGCTGTCCAGCACGCCGAGCATACCGATGGTGGGGGTAGGATATACCGGGCCGTCGGGGCTCTGGTTGTAGAAACTTACGTTACCGCCGGTCACCGGGGTATTGAATTTGCGGCAGGCTTCGCCCATGCCCTGCACAGCGTGAACGAACTGGTAATATACTTCCGGATCGTAAGGGTTGCCGAAGTTGAGGCAGTTGGTGATGGCCACCGGTTCGCCGCCGCTGCACACGATGTTGCGCGCTGCTTCCGCCACAGCGATCTGCCCGCCTGTATGAGGGTCGGCATGTACGTAACGGCTATTGCAGTCCGTGGTAACGGCCAGCGCTTTGCGGGTGCCTTTCACCACCACGATAGATGCATCGCTGGGAGCGTTGGTGCTGGCGTTGGCGGTGCCTACCATGCTGTCGTACTGTGTGTATACCCAGCGTTTGGAAGCGATGTTCGGCAGCTGTGCGATCTTTTCCGCTACAGATTTGGCATTGGTGATGTCCGGGATGTTCTGGATATCGTAAGCCTTGATCTTTTCAAAATATTTAGGCTCTACGTAAGCGCGGTGATACTGGGGAGCGCCGCCGCCCAGCACGAGGCTTTCCGCGGGCACTTCAGCTTCCAGCACGCCGTTCATATAGAAGCGCAGAACGGGTTCTTTGGTTACTTCGCCGATCTGTACGCAGTGCAGGTCCCATTTATCGAAGATGTCCAGCACTTCTTTCTCGCGGCCTTTGTGGATCACGATGAGCATGCGTTCCTGGCTTTCGGAGAGCAGCATTTCCCAGCCTTTCATGTTCTGCTGGCGGGTAGGCACTTTATCCAGGTGGATGTTCATGCCGTGCTCGCCTTTGGCGCTCATTTCGGCGGTGGAGCAGGTGATACCGGCAGCGCCCATATCCTGCATACCCACGAGGGCGCCGGTCTTTACGACCTCAAGGCAGGCTTCGAGGAGCTTCTTTTCCTGGAAGGGATCGCCCACCTGTACGGCGGGAAGGTCTTTGGCGCTTTCCTCGGTAATGTCCGCTGAAGCGAAAGAGGCGCCGCCGATACCGTCTTTACCGGTCGCGGAGCCTACAATAAATACGGGGTTGCCGGGACCGTAAGAGGTCGCGGAAACCATGGTGCCTACCTTCAGCACGCCCACGCTCATTGCGTTTACGAGGGGGTTGGTGCCGTAGCAGTCTTCAAAATATACTTCACCGCCCACGGTGGGTACGCCGAAGCAGTTGCCGTAGTGGCCGATGCCGTCTACCACGCCTTTAAGGAGGTGTTGGTTCTTTTTATCATTGATATTACCGAAACGCAGGGAGTTGAGCGCCGCGATGGGGCGTGCGCCCATGGTAAAGATGTCGCGGTGGATGCCGCCTACCCCTGTGGCTGCGCCCTGGAAGGGTTCCAGTGCGGAGGGGTGGTTATGGGATTCGATCTTGAAAACACAGGCCCATCCGTCACCAATATCCACGAGGCCGGCGTTTTCCTCACCGGCTTTCACCAGCAGCCTGCCGCCTTCCCGGGGAAGGCTTTTCAGCCATACGATGGAATTCTTGTAGCTGCAATGTTCGCTCCACATCACGGAGTACATGCTCAGTTCGGTGAAGTTCGGGGTGCGGCCCAGGATGGATTTTATGCGTTCAAATTCGTCTGCTGTAAGTCCTAACTGTTCGGCGGTTTCTACTGTGGTTTGCATGAATTGATGAAGGTTTAAAAAGAAGATGCAAAACTACATAGATTTCCGGCAATTGACAACAAAGAGACTTTAAGGGCGTTATACGTATTATGTTATTTTTAATATATCAGTTTTGAAGGACCGATATGCCGAATATTTGGCCAAAAATTAAAAATATAGGGTTTTTAGACGAGAAATGCAATTTTTTGGTTAAAAAAGATGAAACAACTTGCATTTTAACCCAAAGAGGCGTTCTTTTGTACTAAAATTTTTCACATCATGCAATCGTTACGCTTTCAAGCGCTGGAGAATCTGACCGGCGTTGACTTCAAAGTAAAGCCCGAACTGAATGGCAAGATCACAGACGTGTTCGGCAGCAATGTTTTTACCGGCAAAGCAATGCGGGAAAACCTGAGTGATGAGGCTTACAAGAGCCTGATGAACTCTATTAAAGGTGGTAATAAGATCGAGCGCAAGATGGCCGATCAGATCGCTTCCGGTTTGAAATCATGGGCAATGAAGAAAGGTGTAACCCACTATACCCACTGGTTCCAGCCCCTTACCGGCACTACTGCTGAAAAACATGACTCCTTCTTCACCATTAAAGGTGACGGTTCCAGCATCGAGACCTTCGACGGCGACGCCCTGGTTCAGCAGGAGCCTGATGCATCTTCTTTCCCTAACGGCGGTATCCGCGCCACTTTCGAAGCCCGCGGCTACACTGCATGGGATCCCTCCTCTCCTGCTTTCATCATCGAACAGGGTACGGGCAGAACACTTTGCATCCCCACCATCTTCGTGGCCTACACCGGCGAATCGCTGGATTATAAGGCTCCGCTGCTGAAAGCACTGTCTGCACTGGACAAAGCTGCAGTAGACGTATGCAACTATTTCGACAAGAACGTAACCAAAGTAACTGCTACCCTCGGTTGGGAACAGGAGTACTTTATGATAGACGAAGGTCTGGCCAACGCCCGTCCTGACCTGGTTCTCGCAGGCCGCACCGTGGTTGGCCACGCTCCTGCAAAAGGCCAGCAGCTGGAAGACCACTACTTCGGCGCCATTCCCGAGCGCGTATATTCTTTCATGCGCGACTTCGAGGAAGAATCCTACAAGCTGGGTATTCCTTTAAGGACCCGTCACAACGAGGTGGCTCCCGCTCAGTTCGAGTGCGCTCCCATCTTCGAAGAAGTGAACATCGCGGTGGACCACAACTCCCTGCTGATGGACGTGATGAGCAAAG
>CBFHAF010000219.1:0-7360 GCA_965653435.1 uncultured Chitinophaga sp. | reverse complement strand
TTGCATGAGGGCGGGGTTGTACAGGGGCTGGTAAACACCCATCCATATTTTCCCGGCCGGTACCTGCTCCCAGTCCTGCGCGGAGGGCTGGCGGAGCGACAACAGCAGGTCCGCCTTCTGGAGCAGCTCGCCGCGGGGTTTTATAAGCGCTCCGGCTTCTGTAAACATGGCGTCCGCGTAAAAAGCGCCAAGGCCCGCCCCTTCCTCCACCCATACTTCCACGTGCTGCTGCACGAGCTGTTTCACTACTTCCGGAACGAGCGACACCCTGTTCTCTCCTGTTTTTTCTTTCAATACGGCCAGGATCATCGGTTTGGATTTTGCTCATGAAATTTAAAGAAAAAAGCGGAGAAACACTCCGCCACACATAAAAAAAGCCTGCGCTGATGGTGCATCACAGCGCAGGCTTCAGTATTATTTTCAGAACAGGCTCAGACCGTTACTGCTTCCATCCTTTCGCGGCACAGGTTGCCCAGGGCCCTTACCCACACGGGATGTGTGTTCATGCAGGGGATCATCGTAAAGCTGTCTCCCCCGCTGCTGATGAAGGTGTGTTTCCCTTCCACGCCGATCTCTTCCAAAGTTTCCAGGCAGTCGGACACAAAAGCGGGGCATGCCACCAGCAGCTTTTTCTTGCCCAGCGCGGGCAGCTGCCGGAACGTTTCGTCCGTATACGGCCTGATCCACTCCTCGCGGCCCAGCCGGCTCTGGAAGCTGATGCTCCATTTCTCCTTTGGAATACCCAGCTCCCGGGCAACCAGCTCCGCCGTAACGGTCACCTGGTGGCGGTAGCACTGGGCATGCGCCTTGCTGTCCACATGGCAGCAATCATTCACCTTCAGGCAATGCCCGCCGGTAACGTCGCCTTTTCGTATGTGCCTTACCGGTACCCCGTGGTAGCTGAACAGCACATGATCGTATTCCTGCTCCACGTAAGGGCGCATGCTTTCCGCCATGGCGTGTATATAGTCGGGGTGCCTGTAAAAAGGCTCTACCAGCCTGAGCTCGAAGGGATAACGTTTTTTGCGGTGTATCTCTTTTGCATATTCGGCGGCGGTTTCGTAGCTGCTCATCGCATAATGCGGGTACAGCGGCACCAGCACCACCTCTTTCAGCCCGGGATGCTCTTTCATGAGCTTGTCGAAGGTTTCCGCGGGCGAAGGGTTGCCGTAGCGCATGGTGATCTCCACGGGGATCTCAAGGTCGTGCTGAAGGGCTTTCTGTAGTTGCCTGGTGAGCACGATCAGCGGGGAGCCGTCTTCCCACCAGATGCTCTTATACGCTTCAGCGCTTTTTTCCGCGCGGCGCGGCACGATCACACCTCCTACCAGCAACTTGCGCATCAGCCAGGGATAGTCTATCACCCGCTTGTCCATCAGGAACTCCAGCAGGTATTTCTTCACATCCGGAACCGATGTGGAATCCGGCGAACCGAGGTTCATCAGTATAATTGCAGTATCAGATTTGGCGACCATAAGACCTAAAAAATTGTTGCAAAAGTAAGGGCTTTTAACCCTTTCTCCTTCTTCTTCTGTCATTAAATTGTTAGATTCAATGCTTTGAAAGGCGTATGCACAGCCATGTTGGAGATGACACGCATCACTTATCCGACACAGGCTTGTGTCATTGTTTTGTTGTAACGCAGGGCTGCAGCGCATATTACGGCAACTGATCAAAATCATTTTTTCAGAACGCTTATCACCAGGGGTAGAAATGACAGTGGAGTGACAGCGCCAGGCGCGGTTTTGAAGCGCAGGCCTGTATTTTTGCAACCGGAAGCTTTTTAGAAAAAACATGCAGGTCAATCAGCCCAAAGACATATCGAATTTTCATATTGTTGGAATCAACTATAAGAAAACTGACGCTGCGATCCGTGGATTATTTGCGATTAATCAGGACCAATACCAGCAACTCTTACACGCCGCCAAGACAGCAGGCATGGACGATCTGTTCGTGCTTTCCACCTGCAACCGCACTGAAATTTACGGTTTTGCCAGCAACGCCGGCGATCTGATGGACCTGTTATGCAGCTCCACCAACGGTAACCCGCAGGTGTTTGCAGAGCTGGCCTATCACAAGTCAGGCGAGCAGGCCATCCGCCATCTTTACCACGTTGGCACCGGCCTCGACTCCCAGATCCTCGGCGATTACGAGATCATCGGGCAGATCAAAGGCGCGGCCAAGTTCGCGAAAGCGGAGGGCTGCATCGGCACATTCCTGGAAAGGCTGGTGAACAGCGTGTTGCAGGTTTCCAAGCTCATTAAGAACGAAACAGGCCTCAGCTCAGGCACCGTATCCGTCGCATTTGCCGCGGTGAGGCTGCTGGAAAGCAAAGTGGCTGATATACAGCAAAAAAAGATCGTGCTGCTGGGTGTGGGCAAAATAGGCCGCAACACCTGCAAGAACATGATGGAATACCTCGGCGTGCGCAACATCACGCTCATCAACCGCACCACCGCGGTAGCGGAAGACTTTGCAGGCCAGCACGGCCTGCAATACGCCCCTTACGAGGAAATGGACAACGCCCTGCAAAGCGCGGATGTGATACTCGTGGCCACCAACGCACCCCAGCCCACCATCCACAAGGCTCATGTGGAAGGCGCAGCTTCCAAGCTGATCGTAGACCTCTCCATTCCCTTCAATGTGGCCCCCGAAGTGAGGGAACTGGCGCATGTGGAAGTGGTGAATGTGGACGACCTCAGCAAAGTGCAGGACGAGACCCTGCAAAAACGCCTGAACGAAGTACCCAAAGCCATGGCCATCATCGAAGAGCATATGGAGGAATTCCTCTACTGGTTCAAGATGCGCAAACATGCCGTGGTGCTGAAGGCCGTAAAAGAAAAACTGACGGAGATCCACGCCCGCGAGATCAGGGAACAGAAGAACGGCGCGCATTATAAACTGGAAGACATGGAACAGGTATCGTCCCGCATCATCCAGAAAATGATCAATCTCATGGCCGGCAAAGTGCGCCGCGAATCTGAATCTGACAGAGGCGACCAGTACATCGCCATGATCAGCGAAATATTCGAGACCGGTTTTAACCAGGAATAAGCAATGGACAAAGTTATCAGGATAGGTACACGGGAAAGCCAGCTCGCACTGTGGCAGGCTAACCTGGTGAAAGATCTTTTGACCGCAAACGGTCATGCCGCAGTACTCGTTCCCATCAAAAGCGATGGCGACATCGACCTTGTAACCCCGCTCTACGAAATAGGCGTGCAGGGCATATTCACCAAAAGCCTCGACGCCGCGATGCTGGCGGACCGTATAGACATTGCCGTTCATTCTTTCAAAGACGTGCCCACCCAGCTGCCCAAAGGCCTGATGAACGCCGCCGTGCTGGAACGCGGCAATGTGAAAGACCTGCTGGTGTACAAAGAAAATACAGACTTCCTCAACGATACTACTTACGCCGCCAACATCGCGACCAGCAGCATCCGCCGCAAAGCGCAATGGCTCAGGCGTTTCCCGCAGCACAGCATGCACAACCTCCGCGGCAACGTGAACACGCGCCTGCAGAAGCTGGCCGCCGGGAACTGGGATGCGGCCATATTCGCCGCCGCAGGCCTGGAAAGGATCAACGTAAGGCCTGCCAGCTCCGTGATACTGGACTGGATGCTGCCCGCGCCCGCACAAGGCGCCATCGTGGTGGCCTGCCGTGAGAACGACAGCCACTGCCGCGAAGCCCTCGCACCCCTCAATCATACTGAAACCGCACTTTGCACCGGCATAGAACGAGAATTCCTGCGCGCCCTTCTCGGCGGCTGCACCACCCCCATCAGCGCATACGCTTATGTGGACGGCAACCAGCTCGTATTTGAAGGAAACCTCTGCAGCCTGGACGGCGGCCGCAGCATCACCGTATCGCGGCAGGCGCCCGTTACGGAAGCAGCGGGGCTGGGAAGCGCCGCAGCAAAGGAAGTGCTGGAAAAAGGCGGGGACGTTATCATTGAAGAGATCAGGAATGCCCAGGCATAATTACCGCATATTAAGCACGAAGCCGCTGCCCCAGGAACTGGTGCACATGGCCGCACAGCACGGCATTGCCGTGGCGGCCCAGGCTTTTATTGACGTGCAGCCCGTGATAACGCCCGAAACAAGGAAACGCATCATGGAGCTGGCTTCCGCCGGCGGCGTGATGGTGTTCACCAGCCCCAACGCCGTGAAATTCGTAACCGGGGTATGGATGCACGATGAAGAACGCCTGGCCGCCAGGCACCGCGTGTATTGCATTGAAGGCGCCACCCGCCAGGCCGTGGAAGAAAGGATGCGGAACGTGGTGATCGAAGGCACGGCGGCCAATTCGCTGGACCTTGCTAAAAAGATCCTCAGCGACGGGATCACTGACAAGGTATTGTTCTTCAGCGGCAACATCCGCAGGGCCGACCTGCCGGACCACCTGCGCGAAAACGGCATCGGAGTTGATGAGGTGGTGGTGTACAACACCGTTGAAACGCCCGCTACGCTGAATGAAGATTACGACGGCGTACTGTTCTTCAGCCCCAGCAGCGTGCGCAGCTTCTTTACCTCCAACCCGCTCCCGGAGAGCACGGTATGCTTTGCCATCGGCAGCACCACCGCGGCGGCCATCGGAGCGCTTACGCCTAACCGGGTGATCACCAGCCCGGGGCCTTCAGTGGCCATGCTGGTGGAAACAGCTATTTTTTACTTTGACAATATCAATTGCTACGAATGAGCGGATTACAGAATGACTTACTGCTGAAGGCGCTGGCAGGAACCCCGGTTCCCCGCCCGCCTGTATGGATGATGCGCCAGGCCGGCCGCTTCCTGCCTGATTACATCAAGCTGCGCGATAAATATTCCTTCTTTGAACGCTGCCAGACGCCCGAGCTGGCTACCGAGATCACCGTGATGCCGGTGGACCAGGTAGGTGTGGACGCAGCCATCATCTTCTCCGACATCCTCGTGGTGCCGCAGGCCATGGGCATGGAAGTGCAGCTGGTCGAAAAAGTGGGCCCGCTGCTGCCGCAGCCCGTTAAATCCGCCGCAGACCTGGACCGCATCGTGATCCCGGACGTGAACGACCGCCTGCATTACGTAATGGATGCCCTGAAGCTCACCAAACAAACCCTGGCGGGCCGCGTGCCCCTCATCGGTTTCGCCGGCGCCCCCTGGACGCTGCTGTGCTACATGGTGCAGGGCAAAGGTTCCAAAACATTCGACGAAGCAAAAACATTCTGCTATACCCAGCCGGAAGTGGCGCATGAGCTGCTGGACCGCGTGACCGAGACCACCATCGCCTACCTGAAAGCGCAGGTGCTGGCCGGTGCTGACGTGGTGCAGATATTCGATTCCTGGGGAGGATTGCTCAGCCCTGAAGATTTCGAAGAATTTTCGCTCCGGTACATCCGCCGCATCGTGGCCGCATTGCAGGGCGTGGCCCCCGTGATCGTATTCGCCAAAGGCGCATGGTTTGCCCTCGAAGAGATGGCAGCCACCGGCGCGCAGGGCCTCGGGCTCGACTGGTGCATCAAACCTCAGCTGGCACGCCAGTTTGCAGGGCCGGCCGTAACTTTGCAGGGCAACTTCGATCCTGCGCAACTGATGAAACCGATACCGGAGATACAAAAAGCGGTGAAGAACATGATCAACGCCTTTGGCCCGCAGCGCTACATCGCCAACCTGGGCCACGGCATCCTGCCGAACATCCCGGTAGACCATGCAAAGGCTTTCGTGGAAGCAGTGAAGAGTTTTGCTTAAATTAACCGTGCGCATGCTTATCAAAGACCAGTTCATATCATTTATACACCAGCTGCAGGACGATATCTGCCGGCAGCTCGAAACCATGGACGGGAAAGCCGTGTTCAGGGAAGACCGCTGGGAAAGGGCAGGCGGCGGAGGCGGCATCACGCGCGTGATCGCCGACGGCAACGTTTTCCAGAAAGGCGGCGTGAACACCTCCGTGGTGCACGGGCAGCTGCCCGCCGTGATGGCGCAGCAGTTCAAAGTGCCGGACAACAACAGTTTCCTGGCCGCGGGCATTTCCCTCGTGATACACCCGCAGAATCCTTTTGTGCCCACCGTGCACGCCAACTGGCGGTACTTTGAGCTGTACGGCGGGGACGGGCAGGTGGCGGACAGCTGGTTCGGCGGCGGGGCGGACCTTACGCCCTATTACGTGTTTGAAGAGGACGGCGCGCACTTCCACCGCACTTTCAAAGAAGCCTGCGACCCGTTTGGCAAAGAGCTGTACCCGCTGTACAAAAAACACTGCGACGAATATTTCGTCAATAAACACCGCAACAACGAGGCGCGCGGTATCGGCGGCATCTTTTACGATTACCTCCGCCCGCAGCCCGAACGTTCAGCAGAAGCGCTGCTGCAGTTCCAAATGGCTGTTGGCGGCGCATTCCTCCAGTCCTACCTGCCCATCGTGGCCAGGAGGAAAGACCTGCCGTATACCACAGCGCATACGGACTGGCAGGAGTACAGGCGTGGCCGTTATGTGGAATTTAACCTGATACTCGACCGCGGCACGCTTTTCGGCCTTAAAACGAACGGGCGCATCGAGTCTATCCTGATGAGCCTTCCGCCCAGGGCCCGCTGGGAATACGACTTTCAGCCCGGGCCCGGCAGCGAGGAAGCCAGGTTGCTGGAATACCTGAAGCCGCGTGAATGGATAAAGGATTAAGAGAAATTTAAACAGAAAGAGATGATCAGAAGAAACAGGATTTTACGTACCACTCCCGCCATCCGTGCGATGGTGGCGGAAACCATTTTGACGCCCAACGATTTTATCGCCCCGCTGTTTATCACGGAAGGCAAAGGCGTTAAAGAAGAGATATCCTCCATGCCCGGGTATTTCCGCCACTCTGTGGACGGTACCGTGCAGGAAGCGAAGGAGCTCTGGAGCATGGGCATCAAAAGCGTGCTGCTGTTCGTAAAATGTGCGGATGAACTGAAAGACAATAAAGGCACCGAAGCACTCAACCCCGACGGGCTGATGCAACGGGCCATCAAAGCCGTGAAAGACGCGGTGCCCGGCATGGTCGTGATGACGGACGTGGCGCTGGACCCTTTTTCTTCCTTCGGCCACGACGGCATCGTGGAAGGCGAAGAGATCGTGAACGACGCTACCGTGGAAGTATTGGCGCAGATGAGCGTAAGCCATGCAGAGGCAGGGGCGGACGTCGTAGCCCCCAGCGATATGATGGACGGCCGCATCCTGGCCATCCGCGAGGCTTTGGAAGAAAATAACTTTACAAAGACCGGCATCATGGCCTACAGCGCCAAATATGCCAGCTGCTTTTACGGCCCCTTCCGTGACGCGCTGGACTCCGCCCCCGGCTTCGGCGATAAAAAGACCTACCAGATGGATTATGCGAATGCGCGGGAA
>CBFHAF010000218.1:0-7370 GCA_965653435.1 uncultured Chitinophaga sp. | reverse complement strand
GCCATTGCCGGTAAATAATATTCCACCGGCCCGCCCCCCGTTTTATAAAAAAAGTGTACTTTGGAGAATCAATAATATCACGTTACGCCAAACCTAACATTGACTACTGTATTCCCGGCTCCGGAGAGGCAAAGGGGGATTTTACGTTTATCAATCAAAATAATAACAATCGATTGCGAAATGATGCACATCATATAAGCGGGGAGCCGGTTATCGAGCTTCAGCACATCGCGGATGGTGATGAGCAGGCGTTCCGCCGGTTGTTCAGCTACTACAGCCCAAGGCTCAGCCAGTTTGCTTATTCCATTGTTAAAATAAAAGAAGCCGCCGCCGAAATAGTGGACGATGTATTCATCAAGCTGTGGAAACAAAGGGAAAGCGCGGCCTCCATTGCCAATATCCGCGTATACCTCTATGTGGCGGTTAAGAACAGCTCCCTGAACTATCTTTCTTCCAAAGCCCACCGGCAGATCACCGAGCCCTTCAATCATTTCGACATAACATTGAGCCGCGAACAGGCGCCGGATGAAAGGATGATCAGCGCCGAGCTGCAGGAGAAGATCAGGTCTGCCGTGGAATCCCTGCCGCCCAGGTGCAAGATGATCTTTAAGCTGGTGCGTGAAGACGGCCTCCGTTACAGAGACGTGGCCGAGATACTGAACCTCACCGTAAACACGGTAGACGCCCAGATGGTGATTGCCGTAAAACGCATCTCCGAAAAAGTGCAGGCCCATTTTACCGCGTTCCCCAAAAAAGCGGTCAAAAAATAATTTCCGATCCTTTAAGGTCATCCCTCCGTTTTCCTGTCCTTATCATTAACCAAGGTTCAATGCATAAAGAAAGGATTGCGCAATTAATTGCCCGAAAGTTATCCGGAGAAGCGTCTCCCGGGGAAATAGAGGAACTGGATGCCCTTTTGAAAGAGCAGCCGGCGGACGCTTATTTCCTTTCCCTCCTGGCGGAATACTGGACCGCTCCCGTTTCTTCCATTGCAGACGAAGACGCAGATCCCGAAGCGCATTTCCGCCACATCCTGGACGCCGCGGCCGGCGAGGAGCAGGAGCCTGAAAACGAAGCTGAGCCTGGCTCCGGGCCGGTATACAAAAGCCGTACGCATTATATAAGGAACATACTAGCCGCAGCCGCCGTTTTTGCGGGGCTGATATTTTTCTCCTGGCTGTACCTGAGGCAATCCCGGCACGGTGCGCCTGAATTATCCCGCATAGAGACCATCGCCAAGCCAGGCGCCAAGTCCAGGCTATTGCTGCCTGACGGAAGCGTTGTATGGCTCAATTCAGGGAGCCGCATCAGCTATCCCGCCAGCTTTGCGGATTCCCTGCGGGAAGTGGAGCTGGAAGGTGAGGCCTACTTCGATGTGGCTAAAGATCCCGGGCGCCCTTTCACCGTTCATACCCGCGACATTCATATAAAGGTGCTGGGCACGGTCTTCAACGTGAAGTGTTACCCGGAGGATGACAGGACGGAAGCCACCCTCATCAGCGGGTTGGTGCAGGTGCAAAAAACGGGCGGGGGCAGCGGGGAAACGCTGCTGCTTCACCCGCATGAAAAAGTAGTCGTAAGCAGGGCGCCGGAGAACGTTCCCGCCGGTGCGGACATTCCGCTGCCGGGCGCCATGACGGTAAAACACCTGAAAGAGAACGCCGCTGATACCGCCATGGCGGAAACGGCCTGGGTATACAACAAGCTTGTGTTCGACGGGGAAGATTTCCGGGAGATCGCGGCTGAAATGGAAAGATGGTATAACGTAAAGATAATTATCAATGATTCAACGGTAGCGGGCTACAGGTTCCACGCAAAATTTGAGAATGAAAGCATCACCGAAGTACTGGCCGCCCTGCGGCTGACGCTGCCTTTTACATTTAAAACCGGTCAGAATGAAGTAAACATCTACAAGTAACAGCAAAAAAAATCGGGAAATGCGGAAACATTCCCCGATAAGTCTAATGTTCCGGAAACCCTGGGATCGGCAAAATCAACGGGTTTCTTTCTTTTTAAACCGTAAATCCAAAGTTATGAAAAAAAACATACCTCCTGGCAGGGGAGTTATGACGCCACGTCTGCTTAAATTCCTTCTATGTATGAAGCTTTCCTTGTTCATTATTTTCTTTACCGCTTCCCAGGTCAATGCAGCGAAAGTATTCAGCCAGACCGTAACAGCCAGCTTTGAACAGGCCGAGCTGCGCACTATACTGAATGTGATCGAGAAAAAGGCCAAGGTGAGGTTCCTCTACAATTACGACCTGCACTGGCTTTCCAAAAAAATAGATTTCTCCGTAAAGGACGCAAAGGTTTCCGATGCGCTCGATAAATTATTGGCGAATTCCGGCCTGCGTTACCGCGACATGGGGAACAACCTGATCGTGATATCCGCTGAAAGAAGCCGGGAGGGAGCTGGCAGCGCCCAGGTGACCGTGAAAGGCGTAGTGACGGACGATGGCGGCCAGCCGCTGCCCGGCGTCAGCATCAATGTAAAAGGAACCTCTATCGGCACCGCTTCCGATGCGGAGGGGCGTTATTCGCTGAACGTTCCTTCGGCCAACGATACCCTCGTGTTCAGCTACCTCGGGTTTGCCCCGCAGCAGCAGGCGCTGGCGGGAAGAACAACGCTCAACGTAACCATGCTGGCGGTTTCCAGCAACCTCAACGATGTGGTGGTGGTAGGGTACGGCACTCAAAAGAAACAAAACGTTACCGGCGCCATTTCTTCCGTTCCCATGCAGGAGATCGGCGATATGCCCGTGTCTAACGTTGCCACCGCGCTGCAGGGCAAAATAGCCGGCGTGGTGATACAGCAGAATTCCGGGAGCCCCGGCAGAACGCCCGCCATCAAAGTACGGGGCTTCGGCTCCATTTCCGCGGGAACGAGCCCGCTGATAGTGGTAGACGGAAACATCGTTCCCGCCTCTGTTTTCGGCTTGCTGGATGCGGAAGAGATCGAAAAGATAGACGTGCTGAAAGACGCATCTTCCGCAGCCATCTACGGCTCCCGGGGCGCCAACGGCGTGATCCTCGTTACCACGAAAAAAGGACGCTCCGGCGAATCGCGCATGAGCCTGAACGTATACACCGGTTTTCAGCAGATCACCAAAAAGCTGGATGTGCTGAATTCACAGCAGTATGCGGAATTTTCCAGAGACGCGGCCAACAATGCCTACCTGGACAATGTGCCCGGCGCGCAGATATCGGACCCCAACAGCGCAAGGCCTTCCAATTTCCTGCGCTACCGCTATCCCCGCGGCGACCTGTACGACTGGTTCAACTTCGACGACCCGGCGAAAGTAGCCGCACTGCCTGACCACAACTACCAGGACCTCATCTTCCGGACGGCTCCCATCAGCAGCTACCAGTTCTCCGCCGGAGGCGGCACCGATAAGATGCAGTACTCCGTGAGCGCGGGTTACCTGGCGCAGGACGGCATTATCGAAAAATCGGCGATGGACCGTTATACCCTGCGGGCCAACGTGGTCTTTAAAGCCGCGCCGAAGCTGACCATCGGGATCAACATCAACCCGTCTTACATGGTAACCCAGGAAGTAAGGTCAGACGGGCACTGGGCAGACAACGGGATCATCAATGCCGCGCTCAACGCCATTCCCATGGCGCCTATTTACAAAGCAGACGGCAGCTATTCTTCACAAGCCGAGCTCGCCGCTCCGTACAACCTGCCGGGCATCACCAATCCTGTTGCCAACATCACCGAATACAACAGCGATCTTAAACAGACCAACCTGCTCTCCAACGCATACGCGGAATACGCATTCCTCCCCAACCTGAAATACAGGGTTTCCGGTAATGCCAATATTTACCAGAACAGGAGAAATGCCTATACCACATCGAAAATGCCGCTCAACCAGCAATTGCCGCCTACGGCCGCGGTGGGCAGCGCGTTTTCAGAACAGGGCTTAAGCTGGCTGGTGAACCAGGTGCTTACTTATAACGTGACCTTCAACAAAGTGCATAACCTGGAAGCACTGGTGGGCACGGAATCCAACAAGCTCCAATTCGAATCTTCCAACGCAGCGGGCAATACCTTTGCCAACGATATCGTACAAACGCTGAATGCCGCCGGGCAGCCGGCTTCCGTTACTTCGCAGAAAACGGAGAACGCCACGGTTTCTTACTTCGCCAGGATCGCCTATAACTACAAGGCCAAATACCTGCTCAACGTATCTGTGCGCCGGGATGGTTCCTCCATCTTCGGGCCGGAGAACAGGTTCGGTACTTTCCCCGCCGCTTCCGCCGGCTGGAGGGTAACGGAAGAGCCTTTCATGCAGGACCTGCCCGTGCTGTCTGAACTGAAGCTGCGCGTGAGCTACGGCCTTTCCGGGAACAACGCGTTCAGCAACTTTTATCCCTACGCGGGAAACCTGGGCACTTCCAACTACAGCTTTTACAACAACGTGGTGACCGGCCTGGCCATCAGCTCGCTCGGCAACCCCGCCCTCAGCTGGGAGCGCAACCAGCAGCTGGACCTCGGTGTGGACATCGGCCTGATAAAGAACAGGATCTCCCTCACCGTTGATTATTACGACCGCATCACCAAAGACCTGCTGCTTTCCGTGAACGTGCCCACCCTCACCGGCTTCGGTTCCGCCTTTAAGAACATCGGCAGGATGAGCAACAAAGGCTTCGAGTTCGGCTTGAACAGCTATAACCTTACCGGCGAGTTCACCTGGAATACAGGCGCCAACCTCTCTTTCAACAGGAACAAGGTGCTGGCGCTGGGCCCCACCGGCGACCGCATCCTGAGCGGCAGCGGCGTAGGCGAAACGAACGTGACGATGATCGGCCATCCTATCGGCAGCTTTTTCGGGTACAAACAGCTGGGCATCTTCAAAGACGAAGCGGACCTGCATACCAACCCGCACGACAACACCACCCGCCCCGGCGACGTGAAATACCAGGATGTGACCGGCGACGGCAAGATCGATGCCAACGACAGGACCATCATCGGCAACAACCAGCCCGATTTCATTTACGGCATGACCAATACTTTTTCCTATAAGAACATCGATCTGAGCATTTCCGTACAGGGCATGCAGGGCGGGCAGATACTCAACCTCAGCCGCCGCTTTTTCGATAACCTGGAAGGAGGGGGCAACAACCTGAGCATCGCGCTGGACCGCTGGCGTTCGCCCGAAAACCCCGGCAACGGCAAAGTGCCGAGAGCCAACGGGCGCACAACAGGCAATAACAACGCCGTTTCTTCCCGCTGGGTGGAAGACGGATCGTACCTGCGAATCCAGCACATCAGCCTGGGCTACAAGCTCCCGAAACAGCTCATCAGCCGGCTGAAACTGCAACAGGTACGGATATACGCCGCCGCGCAGAACCTGTATACCTGGACCAGCTACACCAACTTCAACCCGGAGGTAAGCAACTACGAAGGCCCGCTCACAGGCGGTGTGGATTATGGCAGCTACCCGCTGGCGAAAACAGTGACTTTTGGTATCAACGTTGGTTTCTAACGTTCAGGTTAAACTACAAAATTGACATCTCATGAAATTCAAACATCACTTCATATACAAGACGGCTTTGATCGCGCTTTTGCTGTCTTCCTGCGGCAAAGGCTTCATAGACCTGCAGCCGGTATCTTCCATCACCACGGATAACTTCTACCGTACGGAAGAAGATTTCAGGAACGCCATCAACGGCGCTTATAACGCGCTCAGGAGCGGCGGCACTTACGGAACAGACAGCTACATCTTCGGCGAGATCAGGTCCGACAACTCCCTGGCGGTAGCCTCCGGTTCCGTAACGGACCAGGACGAGTTTGACCGGTTCTACATACGCACCACCAATCCCTACATCAATAACCGCTGGGCCAACAGCTACTCGGCCATTGCCCGCTGCAACGCCATTCTCGGCCGCATAGATCCCATCGCGATGAGCGATGCGCTGAAAGCCCGGTATATTGGTGAAGCCAAATTCCTGCGCGCGCTTTTTTATTTCAACCTCGTGCGCACCTTCGGCGATGTGCCGCTGGTGCTGAAAGAGATCGTCAATCCAGACGAAGGATATGAATACGGCAGGAACGCAAAGACGGAAGTATACGCACAGATAGAAAAAGACCTTACGGACGCCATCGGGGCGCTGCCTCCTTCGTACACCGGCGCGGACGTTGGCCGGGCCACGGAAGGCGCCGCCAGGGCCATTCTGGGCCGCGTATTGCTGACGCAGAAAAAATACGCCCCGGCCGCCGTGCAGCTGAAGGCGGTGATAGACCTGAACCGGTATTCGCTGGTGCCCGTGTATGCCGATTTCTTCAAAGTGAGCAATAAGAACAATGCTGAAGCCATCTTTGATGTGCAATACAAATCTGGCGGCATCGGGCAGGGCAATACCTGGCCCAATTCCTTCGCCCCGCAAAACTCCGGGAACGCCGTTATCCAGTTCGGCGGCGGCGGCAACAACATGCCTACGGACGACCTGGTGAACGACTACGAAGCGGGCGACCTGCGCAAGGCCGCCACCGTCGCAACCTCTTATGTGAACGCCGCCGGCGTTACCATACCGGGAAACTTCGTCAAAAAATATTATGACGTACCTACAGTTAACAACGATAATGGCAATAATATCCCCATCATCCGTTATGCGGACGTGATACTGATGTACGCGGAATGTTTGAACGAAGCGGGATACGTTGCCAACGGGGACGCTTTTAATTACCTGAACGACGTGCGGAACCGCGCCGGGCTCGCCGATCTCACCGCAGCGCAGGTGCCCAGCCAGGCTGCGTTCCGGCTGGCGATGGAACATGAGAGAAGGGTAGAGTTCGCCTTTGAGAACCTGCGCTGGTACGATCTCGTAAGAACGGACCGCGCAATCACCGTGATCAACGGGAAGTCCGCGCAGATCAACCTGGTGAACCCTGTAACCCCCCAGAACCAGGTGTTCCCGATCCCGCAAAGCCAGATAGACATCAACAAATCAAAGATCACCCAGAACGAGGGTTCCAACTAAAAAATGAATGCCTGCCGGTTCCCGCAATTGCGGGGGCGGCGGGCATTTCTCTAAAGCATCCGTAATGAAAATAATAGCAGGGCTTACTTTCTGCCTCGCATTCCTATCCGCTGCCTGCAGTTCCGCACAGGTAACATCTCCCGTTCATTTCGATACTTCCAGGCTGAGCGGCAGCCATGATCTCCGGTTGCCGCCCTGGGGGCCTTATTCCAAACGTTATGCGGGCATTTCGCATATCCCCGATGTTGCATCCGGCATGCGGTTCGATTTTTCCGTGCTGCCCGGCTATTACCGCAATAAGCTGCTGGTGCCCAACGTACGCTTCGAGTCTTCCTATTTCCCCTGGAACGTAAAAAACGACCTCAGCTCCATCACCTACCGGTACG
>CBFHAF010000217.1:0-7394 GCA_965653435.1 uncultured Chitinophaga sp. | reverse complement strand
TATTTGACAAATCAGGTCAGTATGATAAAGAAGAATAGCATTCTGTTGACGGCATCGGTGTTGCTGTCAGTTACCCTTTGCTCACTTTCGCTGCCGCAGCAGCATGAAAAAGCCAAGAATTTAAAAGTGCTCCCCAAAAACATCAGCCACGAAGAGCTGGACAATGTGATGAAAGGATTTAAGGAAGCGCTGGGGGTGAAATGCAGTTTTTGCCACGCACCCCGCAAAGATGATCCCAAGAAACTGGACTTTGCCAGCGACGACAACGATCACAAAAAGATCGCCCGCGATATGATGCGTATGACGCAGCGGATCAACAAAAAATATTTCAAAGGCCAGACGGCGGAAGCAGTAACCTGCTATACCTGTCACCGTGGCCACGATGAGCCGCTTACGAGCCCGCAGGAAACGAAATGATCTGCAGATATTAAAAACGGCCTTAAGATCAGTTAAGGCCGTTTTTATTTGATCTGTTCAGAACAGGATTCCTTCTTCCAGGACCTGCCAGCTGCCTTCAGCTATCTCTTCATCCAGCTCACCGTAGTCCCAGCCGCAGTAGCCGATAAATATCTTAATGTCTTTTTTGTCCAGGATGCCAGTGTTGATATATTTCAGGGCTTCCCGGAAATCGCCGCCTGTATGGATATCGCCCGCCACCTGCGTGCCTCCCGGTATCAGGTCGGCCCGGCGGTGCACAAAGTAAAGATGCTCCTGGTCCACAGGCCCGCCATGGAACAAAGGAAAAGGAATCCCATCCTTGAATTCTTCCAGCTCATTTAATTTCCGGGGGAATCTTTTGTTGGAGACAAAGCCCATTGCTCCTTTTTCGTTGTACTCAGTAATAAATATCACTGCCTTTTCAAAAAAGGTATCATCCAGGAGGGAAGTGCTTGTCAGAAAGAGGCCTGGTTTCATGTGCCAAAGGTAGTTTAAGTTATCAATCCGGGCTTCCGCGCCGCTTTGATCTTTTCCACCAGTATCACAAAACCGGTGCCGAGGGTATAAGCCAGGATATCTGCCCAGGTAAAGTAATTGCCCAGCACAATATTCGCAATCCGGGAATGTCCGAGCCCGAGATGTTCCACCATGTTCAGGTATTGCAGGCCTTCCACGAGGTAAGAGAACGCCAGCACGGCCAGCGCTACGGGAACGGCCGGAGCCTGGATAAAGCTGCGCACAAAACAATAAATGAGTATCACCACCAGGAAATCGCCCGCGTAAGTCCGTATGAAGTCGTCGCGGAGGTAAGCTGCGATCAATACTTCGGTAACGAACAGCAGGACCGCAAGCAGAAAATACCAACGGTTAAAACGGAATTTCATGGCGGGAAGATAAGCAAAGTTTTACCACGCGACAGCAGGACGCCACGGGTTGCATTCCTCCTTTGGAATCCCTACTTTTATCCATACACGTCTAACAGGTGAGCGATAATACATGATACAGACAACCGCGGAAAAAAACGGAAAACTTGCCGGGCTGGACCACCTGAGGGCCCTGGCCATCATCACCGTGCTGTTCTACCACTACCGCATGTTTCAGCATCCCGGCTGGCTGGACGATATCATGGGTTTCGGCTGGAGCGGCGTTGATCTTTTTTTCGTGCTGAGCGGATACCTTATTTCTTCCCAGCTGTTCGCTGCCATGGCGGCGCGGAAGCAGGTGTTGCTGCCGGAATTCTTCATCAAGCGTTTTTTCAGGATCATACCGGCGTACCTCGTGGTGCTGTCCATTTATTTCCTGGTACCGGCTTTCCATGAAAAGGAGTCGCTGCCGCCGCTATGGAAGTTCCTCACTTTTACGCAGAACATTGGGTTCGATATCAGGAACTTCGGTACTTTTTCACATGTCTGGTCGCTGTGCGTGGAAGAACATTTTTACCTGCTGTTCCCCCTCGTGCTGGTCACGATGATATATTTCCGCGCCGAAAAGCGGGGAGCGGTATTACTGCTGGCCGTTTTCATATTCGGTATTATTGCGCGGCTGCTGAGCTGGTACCTCCTCATCGCGCCGGACGCGGGCAATCCCACCTTCGGCGTCACCTGGTACAGGCACATGTATTACCCCACCTGGAACCGGCTGGACGGCCTGCTGGCAGGCGTTTCCATCGCCGCGTTATTCACTTTCCGGCCGGCGGCAAAAGAAAAGATCACGAAGCACGGCAACAAAATGCTGGCATTGGGCCTGGCGGTTTTAACAGGCGCCTGGTTCCTGTGCGAAGACCAGAGAGGTTTTTATGCTTCCATCGCGGGTTTCCCGCTGGTATCCGCCGGGTATGGGCTGCTGGTAGTGGCGGCGGTAAGCCCGGGCAGCGTACTTTCCAAATACAGCAGCCGTTTCACCGCGCTGATCGCGAAATTATCGTTCGGATTGTACCTGGTCCATAAAGGCGTGATTCACCTCGCGCAGCCATTGCTGATAAAAACAGGCATCGAGCCCAAAGGCAGCCTGATGCTTTTGTTATGCTTCACCGTAGCGGTGCTGGCGGCGCTGTTGCTGAATAAAACAGTGGAAGAGCCGTTCCTGAGGCTGCGGCAGCGGATATTGGAACGGCGGAGGGTCAAACGGGCGCTGCTGAACAAGGAAATAAGCGGGCAGGAAAAACAGATCGCATAACAAGTGTAAAGAATATCTCAGCTCTTCCTTTTTTTAACGATATGCGTGATGCCTTCCCCGATCATTTTTTCAAGCAGGTCATATCCGCCGTTGGCCTTGCTGTGGGCGCTTTCCCTTTCCTCGGGCGTAATGGGCACGGCCCAGTATAAATTGACGCGGTCTCCTTCCATGCCGGGCAGCGCTATTTCCGGGCCGTTGTAAAGCGCGGAGGAAAGAATGAAGCTGTCGTATCCCTCCGGAAGGCCGGAAGAGCTGATGGTGTGGCCTTCTCCCAGCCAGCTGAGATTTCGCCAGGGACTGTCTGCCATCCCGGAGAGCGCCTGCGCCATGTTCATGATCTCCTCGTTTGTATGATCTTTTTTGCTGACGGCAAGCCCGAGCTCCATTCTCCTGAAGCCGGGGGCCTGCTCGTTGTACAGGTATTCCACCCAGGGCATGGGCCGTATGCTCACACCCAGGCTGAGAAAGTAGGTTATATCATCTTTTTCGAACCGTGCCAGCGCCATAGGCGGCCATTGCTGCTGATCGATCGCGTAATATTGCTGTACCCGCCCGAACTGTGCTTCATACGACTGCAGGAACTGCTGCTGGATGGGAGACCATGGATTGTTGCTTTCGTCGCTCCATTTATTCCAGAACACGGAAGTTTTTTGAAGGCGTTCGTAGAGTGCGCCGGCATCTTTTAGCGGCAGAAGGATGTTGTCTACAGAAGCGGTGCAATCCAGCGCATAGCACACCAGCTGCTCGGTAACAAGGCTCCAGCCGGGAATGACGCCGAGAGGCTCGTTGTCGTAAAACACCGCTGCGCCGTCGTCTTCTTCGCTCCACATGATGCTGAGGTTTTCGGTTTTTAAAGGCTCGAGGCCGAGGGGATGGTTGCAGTAGGGAACTTCCAGCATAGGGGCGATCCCTTTTTCCATGGCGGGATAATCGCGTGTGTCCGGAGCGGGCTGCAGGTTCCTCAGCCAGCACGCCCGCATGTTGTAGCGTTCGGAGAATTGTTCGGCAGGGTAAATATAAAGATAGGCGGTCCGTTCGTCCTGTTCCACTACCGCCACCAAGGTGCCGCGGTTATTGGGCTGCTCCAGTATTATTTCGGGCTTGTTCATCTGGTGTATGATTGTGCATTGAAGCTATTATTTTAAAGCGGGACTTCTTAATATTTTAACCGTTACATGCAGCTGCCCGATATGCCGCATGGTATGTTCCGCCGCATGCACCAGCAGCCCGATCACCGTAGTAGGGATCTGCTTCCTGCCTGCGCCGCGGAAATGGGTGAGGGTCGATTCATCCGTTTGGGAGAGTTGTTGCAGCGCGCGGGCCGTTTGTTCCCGGAAACGGGCGAGCAGTTGCGCAACCGTGAGCTCCGGGCGGGGACCGGCGTTTTCAAGCCTTAATAACTCCAGCTGTTCCTCCGTGAGGGCCTCGCCGCGTGCGTAGGTGAACAGGCGGTCTATTACCCCGGAAAGGTGCTGCAGGTGAAATCCCGGAGAAGCAACGCCGGCAGGTTTTTCCCACAGCAGCGCCTCGTCCAGGCCCTGCATCATGGCTTCAAGCTCCTCCCCGGCCTGCAGCAAAGCATGGGCTACTGGCTGTAAAAGAGGAGGGATGCCGTCTACCGGGCCCCGCTGCCATACTTCGGGTGCTGATGAGGTTGCCATTTTTTTGCCGTTAAATTAACGACTATTCTTCACCTGCTCAAAATAATAAACACCCTTCTTGTTGGATGTGATCACGTCCTTCAGCCCGTCGCCGTTCATGTCCGTTACCACGAAGCGGTTGCCCACCCCGGAATTGTTGTCGATCTGATGCGGTATCCAGGAAGGCGTTTTGCCGGGTTTGTATTCGAACCAGTACAGCACCGCAGGTTCAAATGCGCCGGGGTCCTTGCCGTTGTGGGCGAAATAACGTTTGCCGGTGATAAGATCGGGGTGGCCGTCGTTGTTGATATCCTCAAAGGCCATGGCATGCGTCTGGGAGAACTGTTTGCTGATCTCATGCGTGGTGAAACCCTGTGCCTGCTGCTCGTGCCACCAGATGCCGTAATTGTGCGCGGAAGAGCTTACCACATCCATGTCCCCGTCGCCGTCTGCATCCAGTATGAACATGTTGGCGCATTCCTTCCCGAGGTCGGCCGGGTGAAAGGTCCATTCCTCCTGTGTTACGTCTGCGGGCGATTCCCACCAGCCGGTGTGGATGACCACGTCGTTCCTGCCGTCTTTGTTCATATCGCCCCAGCCAAGGCCGTGCGTGTATTTATGCGTGCCCCTCTCGCTATGGCTGCTGATAATGGTCTGCGTCCATTGTGATGCGCCTTTGCCGGAAGGGGGCTTCAGCCAGATCACCCGTTTCGCCCGGGAGTCGTTGCAGATGATATCTTCTTCGCCGTCCAGATCCACGTCTGCCAGTATGGGCGTTTCGTTGCCGGCGGTTTCCAGGATAGTGTGCGACTGCCAGGGGCCGTCTTTCCCTTTGGGGTTTTCGTACCATGCGCAAATGGCGCCCGGCTGGTCGAAACGGATAAGGTCCGGCCAGCTGTCGGTGTTAACGTCCATGCAGAAATTCAGAAAAGTAGTGCTGTAGCCTGGTACGGGGTTCAGCGTGTCCGCATGGATGCGGTGCGGCTTCCAGGAGGGTGCTTCAAACCAGTAGATGCCGGCCAGGATATCGGTTTTGCCGTCCTTGTTCACATCGCCGGTAGCAACGCCTTCTGAGATGAATACAGGGTGAACGGTATGTTTTTTAAAGCTGACCTGGGCCTTCACAGCCACTGTCCATAATAACAGGCTGGCGAAGATGGTTGCGCATGTCTTCATAAATGGAATTTTAACCGTCATTTAAAATAGGCAATAAAGCCGGGCTTTAATACAAAAAGCGGAAAAATTCCCGCCCCTGCAACCCGCTCCATCCTGCCGGGGAACCGCCGGTTATTTTTCCTGAGATTCTTTTACTATCTTGATTTCGCACGTTACAACCATACTTTGTTGGGCCGTAAAAACCCGAGACAGTCTATGCAGGAACCCGAAGAGACCACGACCGAACCCGGCCTGCCAGGCAGCCCGCCGGATACTGCCGCCGCATTTCAGACGAATTATGAGGCATTGGTACGTTATGCCTGTAAGTTCGTAGACCAGCCAACCGCCGAAGACATTGTGCAGGATGTGTTCATCCAGAGCCATAACCGCCTGCCGCTGAATGCACGGGGCTACCTGTTCAGCTGCGTGCACAATAAATGCCAGGATCATCTGCGGCGCAAGACCGTTCACCGCAAATACGTTTCGGAAGTGCTGTTCACGCAGCAGGAGCTGGATTATTACCATCCCGAAACCGGGCAAAAGAGCCTGCTGGAGAACGGGGGAGAAGTCTGGCAGGCCATCGACAGCCTCCCGCCCCGCTGCCGGGAGATCGTGAAAATGCGGTACGAGCAGGGTATGAAGACCTCGGAGATATCCGATGCCATGGGTATTTCTTCCCGGACCGTGGAAACACAATTATATAAAGCCATCAAACAGTTGCGCGGCCTCCTCCGCAAAATGAATTCCATCTTATCCGCGTTATTCTGAAAAAAAATTTGCGGGCGCATACGTAGTTCGCGTTCCTTCATCGTCTATACTTCTGAAATGTCACAACAACACAACAGCCCAATGGATGAACAATTGCTGATCAAAGTGATCGATGGTGCCGCTACCGAGGCGGAAACCACCATGGTGGCTGAATGGCTTGAAGCGTCCCCCGAGAACCGGGAACTTTATTTCCGTATCAAGGACATCCTGGACGTTCAGCGTACCGGCGGGTATTCCATCGATGCTGCTGCGGCCTGGCGGAAAGTGAGCGCGAAAACCAGCCGGGGCATTCCTGTATGGCGTGCAGCCGCGGCGGTGTTGTTGCTGGCGGCGGGCATTTCGGGCGCCTGGTATTTCTTCGGCGGCCGGCAGGCCCCTGAAATGGAGATGGTGGTGGCGAAGGAGCAACGCCGGGAAACATTGCCGGACGGTACCGTGCTGTGGCTGCGGCCCGGGGCTTCGTACCGTTTTGGGAGCGGGTTCGGCAAAACGGACAGGAATGTGGAAGTGACCGGTACCGCTTATTTTGAAGCGGCAGCTGCCGCCTTGCCTTTCATCGTGAACATACAGGGCATGGAAGTGCAGGTATTGGGAACCCGCTTTACCGTTGCCGCCGGGAGCGTGGTGGTGCAGGAAGGAAAAGTGAAAGCAGTGTCCGGTACGGAAGAAGTGGTGGTGATGCCCGATGAAAGGGTAAGCGCTGCAGGCGGGAAGCTGGTAAAAGAGAAAGTGAACGCCGGGCTTTTTGCGGCGTGGAAAGACGGAGAATACACATTCAGTAATACATCGCTACAGGAAATAAGCAGCATGATAAAGAACAATTACGGTTACGATGTGGAGATAAAGCAACCGGAAAGTTTTGCCGGCACCGCCATCAGCGGCCATGTGCTGATAGACAGTGACGAAGCGCTGCAGACCGTCCTTTCATCCATGTTGTATGCCCGGGTAAATAAAAATGGCAATACGATCATTATTCAACCAAGGTAAAACGCTACAGAACCGCAGAACGACCTTAACCTAAAATCCAAAAACGTTATGAAATTGAGTTCGCTGAGGCTATGCCTGGGCGCGGGCTTCCTATGCCTGTGCTTCCAGATCGCGGCAGCCGATGTAAATGCGCAGCATGCCTATGCGAGCGCCCAGTCTTTCCCGGAAAACCAAGGCGTGCCCTCCGCGCGGATGATGCCCCTCAAGTCCGCAGTGGACGCCATCTTTAAA
>CBFHAF010000216.1:0-7398 GCA_965653435.1 uncultured Chitinophaga sp. | reverse complement strand
CTGCAGCAGGCTCACGGGATTGGTGGCAACGCGTTTGTTCAGCTCGGCGCCGCTCACGGTAGCCACGGAGCTGGTGAGCTTGTGTTTTTCCTGCGAGCCGTATCCTACCACCACCACTTCACTCAGGCCGGCTACATCTTCTTTCAGTACGATGTTGAATGAAGCGCGGCCTTCCACGGCAATCTCCTGCCTGATATAACCGATGCCGGATACCACGAGAATGGCTCCCGCAGGCACTTCCAGTGAAAAGGCTCCTTCAGCGTCCGTAAGCGTGCCGATGCCCGTGCCTTTCACCTGGATGGTGATGTTGGGCAACGGCGCTCCCTTTTCGTCGGAGATCTTACCGCTCACTTTTTGCGCGCGGGTTTGCGCGGCGTTCTTTTTGAACACCACCATCTTGTTGTCGATAACGGTGTAATGCAGGCCGGTGATCACGGAAATGGAATCGAGCACCTGGCGGAACGAAGCGTCTACCATCCGGAGGTTCAGCCTGGGCAGCTTTTCCACTTCGGTATTGCTGTAATAAAAAACATACCCCGTCTTCTTTTCGAGGAACTGGAATGCTTTTTCCACTTCAGTTTGCACGAACGAAACGGATAAAGTGGTTTGGGAATACCCTGCGGCGGACACCCTGAGGAACAGCAGCAGCAGCACCGCGGTGAATTTGATCAGCTGTATGATCTTCCCTGCGTATGCAGGCAGCCGGTGCAGTGATCGGGTAATTGATTTTTTCATAATCGTGTGGGATTCAGATTAATTATTCAATAAAGCGTGGATTTGCAGACGTAAGGCATATCGTATGGGCATGACATTCCCTTCAGGGGGAGCGCCCCTTATCCTGTTCACATAATGCATAAAGAAGGTTAGTTTATGATGACGGTGCCATCTTCGATGGAATAATTGAACGGTTTAATTTCCTGCAGGATCGTTAATAGTTTTTCAAGCGGCAGATTATCCGCGCGGCCGGTGAATCTTAAGCCGGACAGCTGCGGGTCTTTGATGACGATCGTAATGCCGTACCAGCGCTCCAGCCTGCGGGCCATGGATTCCAGCGTTTCATTCTGGAACACGAAGCGGTTGCTGAGCCAGGCTGTTTCAGCTACCTGCCCGCTGTCCGGTGAAAGGATGGCGGAGAGGGCCTTGCGTTCTACTATCATATCGGCCGACCGGTGGATGATGGTTGTTGCTTTTTCGACTTTGGTTTGTGTGTTTTTTATATCGCGGACCACTAATTTCTGGTTCGGTTTCAGCAGCACCCGGCTGAGCTTGTCCGCCTGCTTCACGGATATTTCCACGGCGCCGGAGATCAGCGCTGTTTCCTGGAAATCCTCGTCTTCGTAAGAACGGACGTTGAACGCGGTGCCAAGCACCCTGATATCCATTTTTTCCGTGTGAATGATAAAAGGCTGGTTCACCTGCTGCCTGACATCAAAATAAGCCTCGCCTTCCAGGAACACTTCCCTCGTATGTTTGCCGAATTTCGGCGGGTATTTTAAAGTACTGCCGGCATTGAGCCAAACCATGGTACCGTCGGACAAACGGATGCGCGTTTTCATGCCCGCGTCTGTCGTCGCCACCTTATAACCGCCCGGCGCGGCTATCCGCTGGGTGTATATAAAGAACAGCCCGGCCGCCGCCACAAGGAAAACTGAGGTAATGAGCGCCTTGCGGAACGGCGCGCGTTTCCGCGCCGGTTCCGGTTGCTCCGTTCCTGCCGGCATGTTTTCCAACGTTCCGATCTCCAGGGAAACCCTGTCGGCCCATTCCGACGCAGCCTCTTCGTCCATGACGGGTTGCTTCGAAAAGGAAAGCTGGTCCATCAAACCGGACTTCAGCCATACATCCGGGTGCTTCAGCAGCAGCTGCTCCAGCTCGGCCTTCTCGTCCTTTGAGATCTCGTTGCACCAGTAAAGGGCCAATAATTCCCTTAGTCGATTGGTCATTTATATGCGCATTACGCTTTTAATAATAGTAAGACAACAGGAAAAGGTAAAACAATTAAGGCGGGCGGAAAAAAATCAGGAATGGGAAACTTTAAGGGCCGTATCCAGCGCGCCCCATATCTTTTTCATGGCGAGGGTCATCTGGACGTTCACGGTGGCTTTGGAAATATCCAGCAGGTGCGCCACCTGTTCGTAGGTAAGGCCGTCTTCCTTTACAAGGATAAATATCTGCCGGCAGCGCGGCGGGAGGCTGCGGATCACGGATTGTATGGAGGTCACGTCTTCCTTGCTGATCATGATCTCTTCAGGGTTGCGGCCCTGCAGCCGTTTTACCTGCACTTCCCAGGCGGAATGGCCGGACGCCCGGCGGTCCTTGCTTTTCAGGTAATTAAGGGCAGTGTTTTTAACGGCTTTGAAGAGGTAGAATTTGATATTGTCCGGGGCCGGCAGATTTTCGCGTTGCTGCCATATTTTAATGAACACGTCGGATACGATCTCTTCGGCTTCCTGTCGGTTGCCTACCATGCTGTCCGCAAAATAGTGGAGCGTGGGGCCAAATTCCTTCATCAGGCATTTGAATGATCCCATGTCCCCTGTTTTCCAGAACGTGCTGTAAGATGACGGTTCACTGCTCATAGTAACTGATCTACTAAAGCTAAGCCGCATTTTCAATATTTCATGGGCGATATTTCACCTTTCGTGGTACTAAATTAGCTGGAACGGCCGTCCCTGAAATAAGCCAGCTCCTCCTCCAGGCCGAGGTAGGGATGCTGTGCTTTGAGGGCTTCGGTTTTCCGCGCGTAGGTTTCCAGGAACTGGCGGTGTTGCGGGCTGTCCGCATTAAAGGGCCGGTGCTGCCGTGCGCGCAGCAGTTCCTGCACCTGCTTTTCCAGCTGTTGCGTGGCGGGCGTCATGCAGGCGTTCACGAAATGTTCCCACACGTAGTGGATGGCCAGGTCGTTGGGATGCACCAGGTCTTCCTTGAAGAAGCGGTAATCGCGCAGGTCGTCTATCACCAGCTCGTACGCCGGGAAATAATACAGTCGGCTGAACTTGTTCACCAGGTGATGCACGGCCTGCAGCAGGGTGGCCTTGCTGAGGTTGTTCTCCACCACGCCGTCTCTCGCGTAACGCACGGGGCTTACGGTGAAAAGGATATTCACTTTGGAATTGGAAAAGAAAAGGCGGTGCATCATGTTATCCAGTGCGGCAATGATCTCGTCTGCGCTCAGCAGCCTTTTATAGAAGGCGGCTTCAGGCACTTTGTGGCAGTTGCCCACGATGCGGCTGTTTTCCTTGAGCGCGTACACATAGGCGGAGCCGAGCGTGATAATGAGCCAGTCGGCTTCTTTCAGGCGTTTGGATGCTTCCGCCTGCGCCTGGTTGATCTGGTCCAGCACGTCCTGCTGCCGGGTGCCGGAGTAGCGGGAATGATGGTCCCAGCTGTGCCAGATGTCCTCATGCAGGAAGAGGTCCGTATCCGTATAGCGGCGGCCGTCCATGTAGCTCTGCATGCTTTGCGCGATGCTGAGGGGATTGAAGAGGATGCCGTTGGGGTTTACCTGTACGTTGAACTTGTGTTGCTGCAGCCTCGCGCCGATCTCTTCTGCAAAGCAGGAGCCGGACAGCAGGATCTTGTCTGAATATTGCAGCGCGGGCTCCAGCGGAGCCACCGGGAAGGTCAGGCGAAAGTTCATGCTGCAAAAGTATTGAATTCGGGAGTGATTTGAAGGGTGAAGCGCTTTTTCCATAAAAGCTCACCGGGTTAGCCCGTGCTTTGAAAGGGATGCGGCATTGGCTGTCAAAGTCCACCGGGAAACGGATGGCTTTGAATTCCATTGGTTACTGCCGTATGAAGTTGAATCGACAACACACAGCTTTGGACTTCATCGCCCCGCTTTCCTTCAAAGTTCATTGAGAAAAAAATGGCTTTGCCCGGCCTGGCAAATTGAAGCGCAGTGTAGTTTTAATGCCCGAAGACATTATCCGCCAAAGCTCCCGCCGCCGCAAACCGCTCCAGGTTGAACGGTATGGGGATATTGCGCTGCCGGCAGAAATGGACGAGGTTTTCCGTGGCAATGTTGCCCACCAGGTCGTCCTGCGCCATTGGGCAGCCGCCGATGCCGCGCAGCGCACTGTCGAACCGCAGGCAGCCGTTATCATACGCCGCCGCGATCTTCTCTTCCCACAATTGCGGGGTGGAATGGAAATGCGCGCCGAACTCAATCCCGGGGAACCTCGGCACCAGGTGGGAAAACAGTTTTTTAATGCCTTCCGGCTCAGCCACGCCCACCGTGTCCGCCAGCGAAATGATGGGAATATCCAGTTCCGCAAAGCTGTTGGCCCAGCGCAGCACGGTGTCTGTACTGTAAGGATCGCCGTAAGGATTGCCGAAACCCATGGAAATATAGATCACCAGCTGCTTGTTGTTCTTGATGCACAGCTCCTGGATGGTTTGCACCTGCTCCATCGCTTCGGCGATCGTTTTATTGGTGTTGCGCAGCTGGAATGTTTCTGAAATGGAAAAAGGAAAACCGAGATAAGAAATAACATCGTGCGTGACCGCCTCCTCCGCCCCGCGGACATTGGCGATAATGGCCAGCAGCTTCGTAGCGGACGGTTTGAGGCCTTTCAGCACTTCGGCCGTATCGGCCATCTGTGGCATTACTTTGGGAGATACGAAGCTGCCAAAGTCCAGCGTGTCGAACCCGACGTCCAGCAGGGCGTTCAGGTAGCTTATCTTTTCATCCGTGGGGATCTGGCGCGGCCATCCCTGCATGGCGTCGCGAGGGCATTCAATGAATTTCAGCATAAGCTAAAGTAAGGAAAAAACAGGCGCGGAACAGGCGCGGCATATATGGAAAACAAACCACCCCCAGCTTTACAGGCCGGGAGTGATAATTTATTTTCAGAAATGAATGGCGGGAGCAGTTGCGTATCAGCTTCCCGCCTTCATCCGCTGCTTCATCGCTTCATACAGGATAATACCCGCCGCCACGCTCACATTAAAAGATTCAAAACTGTTCTGCATGGGAATATGGAACTGCTCATCCGCGGCTTTCAGCAGGGCGGG
Organism: uncultured Chitinophaga sp.; assembly: GCA_965653435.1. Lineage (GTDB taxonomy): Bacteria > Bacteroidota > Bacteroidia > Chitinophagales > Chitinophagaceae > Chitinophaga. The sequence continues at coordinate 2,382 of CBFHAF010000216.1, read as the reverse complement.
GTAAACGCCTTTGTCCTCCGAGCCCATGATCACCGCCACAGGCTCCAGCCAGGGCAGGTCGAACAGCTGGCGGGGGGCTTCCATTTCGCTGGCCATGATCTTTATGCCGTTCAGGTGCAGGGTGTCTATGGCCTTCAGCAGGCTGTTCACTCGGCAGACGGCGATCTTTTCCAGGGCGCCTGCGGAAGATTTGATGGCTTCTTCGTTGAGGGCGGCAATGCCCTTGTCTGGTATAATGATGGCCTGCGCGCCGCAGCAAACCGCGCTGCGGGCTATGGCGCCGATATTGCGGACGTCCGTAATGCCGTCGAGGATGAGGAAGAGCGGGGTTTCGCCTTTGTCCACCACGTGGGAGATCACGTCCTGCAGGTCCAGGTAAGCCACTTTGGCGGTAACGGCCACAACGCCCTGGTGGTTGGCCTGGGTGAGGCTGTTCAGCTTCTCCATGGGCACCAGGTTCACGGGGATGCGTTGCTCGGTGGCCAGCTGGCGGAGCTGGGGAATGATGTCGCCGGTGGCGCTTTTAAGGAGGAATATGCGCTCAATGGCCTTCCCGGCCTTCATGGCCTCCAGGATGGGCTGCCTGCCTATGATCAGGCTGGACTGCTTCGGCTTGGGCGGCGACGGTTTAAATCTGTTGTTCATCGCGGCAAAGATAACGCATCAAAGCTCCCCTTCCAGCATCATGAGCCTGATCTTTTGGATCGCGGCCAGGGAAAGGGAATCCGTGATCCGGTGCTCTTTCGCCATCTGATAGGCTTCCATGAAGGGAATTTTCTTAAGGAACAGCTGTTCCGTTTCCTCGGGCTCCGCCTCCCCCTGCCGCAGGTCCCGCGCCAGGTAAACGATCCCGGCTTCGTCGCTTACTGAATTGCTGAGATGCATGTGCACGATGGGTTGCCAGCGGCCGGCGGTAAGGCCGGTTTCTTCCAGCAGTTCCCGTTTGGCGGATTCCAGCGGGTCCTCGCCCAGCGGGCCGCCGCCTTCGGGTATCTCCCAGCTGAACGCGTCTATCGCCAGGCGGTACTGCCCCACGAGGTAGATATTGTTTTCTTCATCCAATGCCACCACGCCGATAGCGAGGTTCTTGAAATGCACGATACCGTAAATGCCGCGCCCGCCGGAAGGGTTGATCACCTGGTGCTCCGTCAGCCTGATCCAGCGGTTATCGTATGGAACTGTCGATTCCAGTATCTGCCATGGGTTCTGTTGCGTTTCCATGAGGCAAAGAAAGCGCAAAACGGCGGCACGGAAAAGCCCCGGGGATAAAAAGCAACGGGCTGAAGGTTAAAAAAATGCAGGAGGATCAGGATGGTGCCCCGGCCATCCTTCAGTGAACCTATTGTGATCCTGGTGCCATCCTTCAGTCAAACACCTTCAAACCCCTGCCGCCACTGAACACCACTGAAGGATCGCTGAAGGATGGCAGCAGGATGTCAGTAGCCCGGGCAGTTAAATGTAATACCATGGCTCTTTTACCACCGGCAAATACTATGGCAGACAAGTAGGGAATGTCAGCAGGATGGCAGCAGCGTCAATATTATTTTCACATAAAACCGTCCGTTCCTCCAAATACTCCCGCTTTCCTCCGGGACGGGCTTGCACAAAAAAAGGGGCGCAATATGCGCCCCGGGGTTCACTGTATAGCTATGGTTAAATGGTGAGATAGTAGTAATAAAACTCTTCATCCAGCTTCCAGCCGTTGGACTCGTACAACGCGCGGGCCTTCTCATTGTTAATATGGGTCTGCAGCATGAGGTAACGCGCATCGGTGGCCCTGCCCAGCTCCCGGGAAGCTTCCAGCAGGCCGCGGGCGGCGCCTTTGCGGCGATGGTCTTCCGCTACGTACAGGTCGTTCAGTATCCAGGCCTTTTTCATGCCGATGGAAGAGAACACGGGGTACAGCTGGGTGAAACCCACCAGCTGCCCTTCTTCTTCCGCCACGTAGATCACGCTTTCGTTCTGTACCAGCCGTTCGGCAAGGTACTGTTCCGCGCCTTCCAGGTCGGGCTGTTGTTCGTAGTGCTGGCGGTAGAGGTCGAAAAGGACCGCCAGCTGCGGTAAATGATCGGTAGTGGCTTTAATAATTTGCATGAACAGGAAATATTTGCGTGAGATGATGTTGTAAATGGCGCAGGTAATCTTCGGCGATATACCGCAGCGTGACGGGCGCATTCGGCCCCACCGCCAGGATGTGGCCCAGCGCGTCTTCAGGGATGAAGGGCAGCACCCGCACGATGTGCAGGTTCAGCATTTTCCAAACCTGCACCAGCTCTTCCCAGTCGTCTTCCTGGTAACGCCGCACGTCTACCCAGAAATCCTGGTTATAGCCGGGCACTTCCATGTATTCGGCTTGCTGGCCGCGGATAAAGCGGGGATAAT
>CBFHAF010000215.1:0-7408 GCA_965653435.1 uncultured Chitinophaga sp. | reverse complement strand
TGCAAAACAGCGACATAAGCGCCGGATATGGCTTCGAATGCGGTCTGCAGCATGGTCGCGTTCGCGCAGTTCTGCGCGGTGGCTTGTATGCTGCCTCCGGAAAAATCGGTACCGTTCGGCCCGATGGTATTGATGGCTGCGCCAGCCACCCAGCCCTGAGTATCGAGCGCCGCATATTCGGTATCCACATGGGTTTCCAGGCGGCCCGCGGCTACAGACGCACGTACATGCTGGTTCTTTTCAAAAGCAATGAGGTTGATGATCTGCGTGCGGAGAGCGGTATTAGCTTCCAGCCCTGTGAGCACGTGGATCATGGCCGGCGAGTTGCCGGCATCGTCTTCAAGGTCGCGGAGGGCAAGGGCAAGGTCGCGCACAAATTTGATAAGCGCGGCGAAAGCGCTGCGGGCCAGGGGGCCTGTATTTGCGATCATCACCTCGTGCCGGAGCAGGGCAAGATGGGCGGAAATCGGGTTGTAATTGCCGCGGTTCAGCACAGGCGTGGGCGCTATCTTGGCAAACACCCTGTTCTCTTCCGCGATGCGCGCCCGGAGCTCTGTTACCAGCCCGTCCAATGCAGCGTTGCCCGTCATGGTGTTGATGGTGGCTTCGGGTACGGCCACGTCCGCATTGTCCACGATATTGAGCTGTGAAAAACTGATGTCTTTCAGATAAGAGGTCTGCAGCCAGGGATAATATGTTGCGGCATATTTGAGCTCCTGGTTCCCTACGCCCGTTCTGAATTTCAAGATGGGATTGTCCGCATGATTCAGCGCCAGCCCTCCGCCCAGCATATCCAGGATACCGAAGCGGTCCTGCAGCCGTGCGCATTGTTCTATCACCGCCTGGTGGAAATTGCCGCCATTGGCATAGTCGGGCGAACCATCAGGCAGGTGAAGCGAAACGCTGTCCGGCGAAACGAGCAGGGTGGGCTCGTCCACTTTCTCGAGCGAGCGGAGGCCGCCCAGCAGTCCGGTGGTGGCGGTGCCGAGAATGATGTCTGCAGTGTAGTTCCCTACTGTCACGATGTAGCAGGGGCCGCCGCCGTTATCGAAGTAATGCTGGATGGCGTCGAAGAGGTGGTAGCGCCGGCCGTTCACCGGAGTTACCCTGGTGATGTTGAACTGCGCGTCCGTTCTGACCGAATAGGAAGCAGGGGAATAACCGCCGCCGAAAACGGTGGTGTATTCCAGCATCGACGTGATGCGGACGGGCACATTCACCAGGGTGGCGCCTTTGGCGTCTGCCGTGATGGCGGTGTGGCCGATGAAGGCCGGTATGGCCGTGGCAACGGAGGCTACTGAAGGTGGAATGAGCTGCAATTCCTCCACAAATACGCCCGGGGTTTTATAATCCATGATCGTTCAGATTAATGATTAAGATTCCTGCATTTTATGACTGAAGCGGAGTACGATAAACTCTGCCGGGCGAACAACGGCCATGCCTATTTCCACGATCATCCTGCCTTCCAGGATGTCTTGCGCGGTCATGGTCTGCCCCAGGCCTACGCTCACGTAGAACGCATGTTCCGGTTTTGCGCCGGCCAGCGCTCCAGCGCGCCATTGCAGGATGAGGAAGTTCTCGATCATTGCGCGCACCTTAACCCAGGTATTGGCGTCGTTCGGCTCAAACACGAAAGGCTCGGTGGCTTTTTTAGTGGATTCTTCCACCATGTTGAAGAAACGGCGCACGCTCACATAACGCCATTCGTTGTCGTTGCCTGCAAGCGTTCTTGCACCCCATACCAGCACGCCTTTGCCGCTGAAGGTACGGATGGCGTTCACGGATTTGCCGGTGGTATGCACGTTCAGGTTTTCCTGCGAAGCATCGTCTACCGCTACCATCGGGCGGCGTACGAAGCGGAGGCTTACGTTGGCCGGCGCCTTCCAGACGCCGCGCGTACCGTCCACCTGGGCGTAAATGCCCGCTATCGCGCTGCTGGGCGGCAATACCAGCGGCATGGCGGTAATGGTGTTCTTAATGTCGTGATAAAGTTTGTTGGACACATGATACAGCGAACGTGCTTCGTCAGCCGCATTGGCCGGCTCGAACACGCGCAGCACGGAGTTGGCTACCACGGGCGCGCCGTTGAGCGTTCCGGTGATGGTCACCGCTTCTTCGTTGTAGTTGAAAGAAAGCGATGTTTCCAGCTGCGGGTAATACGCTGCACCGTAGGGCAGGTTGCTGTTGCCGATGAGCGTGCGGAAGCCGTTGGTGTTATCGTCTATCACATTATCGCCGGCGGGAATGGTGTAATCCAGGTGACCGTTGAACACGTCGATGATGGCGAAGCGGTCTTTCAGCTCCGCGCACTGGGCCAGGGCAAGAGCGTAAAGGTTATAGAAATCGCCGCGGGCAAGCGACAGCGCATCGGGAAATACCAGCAGCGTAGGCTCGTCTTCCTTGCCGATAGCGGCAAGCCCCGCGGTGTGGTTCAGCAAAGTAGTGGGATTGGTAGTGTCAGCTCCGATAGAAACGATGTAGCAGGGGCCGCCTCCGTTGGAGAAGTACATCTGGAGGGAATAGTACATCCTGTACAGGGCCGTGGGCGCGGCGGGCGGGGTAGCTACAACGTTCACGCCGGTAACGGTGTTCACCGCGGCGGTGAAGGTTTCCAGCCGGGCGCCGTAAATAGCTTCGTATTCAACGAGCGAAGTGATGCGCACCGGTTTGTTGATGAGGGATTCCCCGTTGAGGGTGGTTAAACGGGTGTACCCGATGAATGCGGGGATGGCCGTTTCTACCTGCGCCACGGAGGGCGGAAACTTAGGCACCTCGTCGATGTATACGCCGGGTGTTTTGAGGTTAGCTAGATTTAACATTTGTGAAAGATTTAATCAAGTACTTAAAAAGTTAATCGTGTATTCCCGTGGCTGGGGAGCCATATGCCATGCATTTTTATACAGGTCGATCATGCCGCTCACTTCCCCGCCGGCAGCCTGCTGGTCGAACACCACGCGTTCTTCAACGGGAGCTCCTCCTTCCAGCCTTACTACGTACGCGCCTTTAGGCAGCAGCCGGAGGTCGAGGCCTACCGTTTCCTGCGTTGCGGCGATGGGATTGTTGAGCGTAAAGCTGACCGGCCCGCCTGCCGCGATCTTCCCGGCCCGTATCTGCGTAAACGCGCCCGGCGTTACACGTTTGGAGAGCAGGAAGCCGCTCAGCGCGCCGCGTTCCGCATTGCCCGCCGCGGCGGCGGCGGTAAGCACCACGGTGTTGGCGGCCAGGTTCGCATCGATGGCGCCGGCAGCGGAAAGATTGTTTGCGTAGAATATTTTCCTTCCCAGCTGCTGCGTGCCCTGCTCAAAAAAATCTATCGAAGGGAAAGGCTTGCCGTTGGCAAGCATAAGCCAGAAAGAAAAAAGTATGGGCTGCGTGATAGGCGCCGCAGGCACCCATGCAATTCCGTTATGATGTTGTTTCATGTACGCCACAAGCCCGCCGGGCACGGCCCTGGTAAGCAATCCGTAATTACGGATCGTTTCGGCGCTGGCCGGGGAAGGGCGCAGGCGGAAGGTTTCTCCGGGATCGTTGCCGTTCACACGGATGCTGATCCTGAATTCCGGGGTGTATCTCCAAACAATCTTTTCCATAACGGAATGCTATTCAGTTTGTGTACTCAGTAACTGGGATTGTAAATTGATCTCTGTAATAATGCCGGTGCCGCTCACTGGTGCATCCTGTATCACGGCCATGCGCATTTTGTAGATGACGGAAGGAATGTACTTCCCTCCCATCATGCTCCACAACTGGTTCAGCTCTTCAAAACGCGTGCTGTACAGGTCAAAAACGAGCTTGTTCAGGTTCAGGGCTGTGAGCACGGGCGTATCCGCCGGGGTAAAAACGAATTGCCGCTGGAAAAATGCGATCACTTGTGAAATGCGTTGCAAGGCTGTCAGGTAGTTGTTCTTATTGGCGCTGAACAGCACGTACACGTTCAGATAGATCTCGGCCTGCTGCTCCACGCCCTGGGGTAAGCCGCCAACCTGCACGGTACGGCGGAACGGGATGTTGCGCAGGCTTTCTTCCTGCTGGATGTTCACGACAGACACCACGATCTTATCGGTCAGGTTTTGTGAAGGCGTATCCTGGAAAGCATCGGCAAAGGAAATGTTCCCGGGCGTTACTTCGGGATCAAGGGTACCGATATACGTGTTCAGCTTACTAATGATTGCGCTCAATACCTGATCAATCATTGATTTAAGATTTATGGGGTCCTGCTATATGTTAATTGAAACCGGGGTTATGCTACGCTTTTTGTCAGAATCTTGTTATGCTTTTTTTTCTTTTGGGGTATATGCTACTATTCTAACTTCTACTAAATGCTCGTTGTAATATTAGGTAATAAAATTCAATCTACAAAAAATTTCAATGAATGAGTTTGGGGATATGACCTGCAAATGTTACCTGGCATATCCTTCCACAACGATCACGATCTCTCCTTTCACACCTTTTTCATTAAAGTGATCACGCACCTCCTGCAATGTGCCGCGTTTGTTCTCTTCGAACATCTTGGTGAGCTCGCGCGATACGCAGCATTGCCTTTCAGGGCCGAGGTATTGGATAAAATCTTCGAGTGTTTTCACCAGGCGGTGAGGGGATTCGTAGAACACCATAGCGCGTTCTTCGGTGGAAAGTTGCGTAAGCAAGGTATGGCGGCCTTTTTTGGGAGGAAGGAAACCTTCGAAGGCAAAGCGGTTCATGGGGATGCCGCTGTTCACCAGCGCAGGTACAAAGGCGGTGGCGCCGGGCAGGCATTCCACCGGCACGCCTTCGCGGATGCACTCCCGCACCAGCAGGAAACCCGGGTCCGAAACGCCCGGTGTGCCTGCATCCGTGAGCAGGGCCATTTGTTTGCCGCTTTGCAGCTGCTGCACAAGATGCTGTAACACCTTATGTTCATTATGCTGATGATAAGGTGTTACAGGCTTGTTGATATTATAGTGCCGGAGCAGAACGCCCGATGTACGGGTATCTTCCGCCAGCACAAGCTCCACGCTCTCCAATACTTTCACGGCGCGGTAAGTGATATCCGCCAGGTTGCCGATGGGTGAAGGAATGAGGTAGAGCCGGGACAATTTTATTGGATATTAACTTCGTAAAATTCCATTACCTGATTGGCCAGCAGTTTCTGGCAGGCGTTCTCAGCTATCTGCTGCGCTTCTTCGCGGCTGGAAGCTTCAATTTGCAGGGTAATATGTTTGCCAATGCGTACGTCGTGTACATTTCCGAGGCCAAGGTTCTTCAATCCGCCCAATACGGCCTTACCCTGAGGGTCCAGCAGTTCCTTCAACGGCATCACGTTGATATGCGCAGTAAATGTCATTTTTCTAAAAAATTTAGACGCAAACCTAGCAATTTATTACGAATTCCGGTTTACCAATTTCGAAGATCAGCCATGGCTGGCCTTTGGAGGCACAACCAGGGAGAGGGCCACGTATACGATGAACACAAATGGCACCGCTGCGTACTTCAGCACGGGAATGCTGGCAACAGTGAGCAGCGCCAGCAGGAAGCGGGGCCAGTTGTCCTTTACCGAAAAGTTCTTGAACTTCAGGCTGATCATGGGATGGGAGCTCACCATCAGGTAACACAGCACGGCGATAATGGCGTACAGTATCCATACGTTCCCGAACAAAGGCGCAAGGTTAAAGGGGTTGTAGAGCACGATAAGGGGGAATGAAGCCACCAGGAAGCCGACCGCGGGGGTGGGCACGCCAATGAAATGTTCGCTCTGCCGGGTATCCAGGTTGAACACGGCGAGGCGGTATGCGGCAAAACAAGGCACCAGCAAGGCCGGGGCCAGGTTAAAATAAGAAACGTCGAACACATCGGGGGTTTGCAGGTAGGCGCTGCGCAGCAGCCGGAAAAGGATCATGCCCGGCACCACCCCGAACGTCACCACGTCTGCCAGTGAATCCAGCTCCCGGCCCAGCGGGGAAGCCACTTTCAGCAAACGGGCCACAAATCCGTCAAAAAAATCGATGATGCCGGCCAGCACTACCAGGCCGGAAGCCCAGTAGATCGGCTCCGGATTGGTGACAGTATAGGTGCTGCCGTTGAACTCCGCGATGTATTCCGGCGCATGCAGGATAAAAATGAGGGCCAGCGCACCGCAAAAAAGATTGGAAAGCGTAAGGATATTGGGAATCTGTTTCATTGATCGGATTTTCTTCAGCAGGGGCAAGTTATACATTTTTCCCGGCGATATACAGCCATCGGACGCCGGACCACCCTAAAACGCTGCCGCTTAACGCCGCTGCAGGATGGCACGGGGACCTCAGCAGCACGAAAGGAAAAAGCTGGCCGGAATGTACAACCCGGCCAGCCTTATATGTTCTTCGCTGTTTTTATTTCTTCATCAGGGCCTCGATTTCTTCAGCCGTAATGGGTATGTTCTTCATCAGGTCCACACTTCCGCCGGATCTCACCCAGATGTTGTTCTCTATGCGGACGCCCATTTTTTCTTCTTCGATATAGATGCCCGGCTCCACGGTAAGCACCGCCCCGTCGGGGATAGGCTGGAAAAAGGAAGGGCCGAGGTCGTGCACGTCCACGCCCAGGTGATGGGAAATGCCGTGATAAAGATATTTACGGTAAGCAGGCGACTCAGGGTCCTGGTTGCTGATGTCCGCGTCCGTCAGCAGCCCCAGTTTGACGAATTCTTTCCCCGCTTCAACGCCCACCATTTCATGGTATTTGCTGATGGTAACGCCTGGTTTGAGGATGGATTTGGCATAGTTGTGCAGGTGCAGGCAGGCATTGTACACGTCGCGCTGGCGCGGTGTGAATTTGCCGTTCACCGGCACGGTACGGGTAAGGTCGGCATTATAACCGCCGTAGGCAGCCCCGAAGTCCATCAGGATCAGCTCACCGTCCTTACACTCCTGGTTGTTGCTCACGTAATGGAGCGTACGCGCCCTGTCGCCCGAGGCGATGATGGAGCCGTAAGCTTCTCCGGTAGCGCGGTTGCGCAGGAACTCGTGCAGTATTTCGGCGTGGATCTCGTGCTCGAATACACCGGGTTTGATGAACTGCAGCAGGCGGCGGAAAGTTTTTTCAGTGATGTCTATAGCTGTTTGCAATACGGTTATTTCCTCTTCTGTTTTCACGGCGCGCAGCTCTTTGAGAATGCGGGCGGAGCGGAGGAAATTATGAAGGGGGTAGCGGCTGCGCAGCTCCTGGGCGTAACGGTAATCGCGCACGGGCACCAGGTTGGCTTTGCGGTTATTTTCATTGCTGTTAAGGTAGATATTGGCGGCTTCGTGTATCCAGGGCTGAAGGAGGGCATCCAGGCTGTCCAGCCATACGATGGTCCCGATGCCTGAAACGGCCTGTGCTTCCTCGCGGCGGAGGCGGTGGCCGTCCCATTTTTCTTTGAGCTCGTTAGGGCGGACCAGTACGAGCACTT
>CBFHAF010000214.1:0-7436 GCA_965653435.1 uncultured Chitinophaga sp. | reverse complement strand
GAAGCGAATATTCCCAACTACGAAAAACGCGATCCCGCGCCGAAATTCCAGGAACCGTTGTCTGCTGAGGCATCGGCTAAGCTGATACAGGTGCCGCCCGGCTTCGACCTGGAGCTGTTCGCTTCCGAGCCGGATGTTATCAATCCCATTTCTATGGCCTGGGACGAAAAAGGAAGGCTGTGGGTGATAGAAACAGTGGATTACCCTAACTCCGTGCGCGATGAAAAAGGCGAGGGAGACGACCGGATCAAGATATGTGAAGACACGGACGGGGATGGCAAAGCAGACAAGTTCACCGTTTTCGCCGACAACCTCAACATTCCCACCAGCATGGTATTTTATAACGGCGGCGTGATCGTGTCGCAGGCGCCGCATTTCCTGTGGCTGAAAGACACGAATGGCGACGGCAAAGCAGACGAGCGTAAAGTACTGATCGATGGCTGGGGCACTTTTGATACACATGCCGGCCCGAGCAACCTGCAATATGGTATGGACAACCACATCTGGGGATCGGTAGGTTATTCCGGCTTCAAAGGCACCGTGGGCGGTTCTTTCCGCGAGTTTGGCCAGGGCTTCTACCGCTTCTCGCCCGATGCCGGCTATTTTGAATTCATGACCAACACCAGCAACAACACCTGGGGCCTCGGGTTCACCGAGCAGAACGACGTGTTCGGCTCCACGGCCAACAATACGCACAGCGTGTTCATGGGTATCCCGCAGAAAGCGCTGGCGGGCCTGGAAGGCGCCGCCATTGCCGGCAGCGTGAAGATAGACGGCCACTATGCCATGCATCCCATCACGCAGAAGGTACGGCAGGTGGACGTGTTCGGCGGGTTTACCGCGGCGGCCGGGCATTATTTCTACACAGCCAAAAGCTTCCCCGAATATTACCGCCATACAGCATTCGTTTGCGAGCCGACGGGCCACCTGGTGCACGTTGCAGAGATAGAAAAAACCGGCGCGGGCTTCAAGGAAAAGGACGGCTGGAATTTATTCGCGAGCGCGGACGAATGGGTGTCTCCAGTGGAAGCCAAAACAGGCCCCGACGGAGCGGTTTGGATACTGGACTGGTACAACTTCATCATACAGCACAACCCGACGCCCACGCCCGAACGCGGCGGCTATGCTGCCGAGAACGGCAAAGGCAATGCTTACGAGAACCCGCTGCGTGATAAAACCCATGGCCGCATCTGGCGCGTGGTGTACCGCGAAGGGAAGAAATCTACGAAACCGGAGCTGTCTAAAGACAAGCCCGCGGAGCTTATCAAAGCGTTCGAAAACGATAACCTCTTCTGGCGCCTTACCGCGCAGCGGCTGCTGGTAGAGCGCAACGATAAAGCGGTAGTGCCCGAGCTGGAAAAACTCGCTGCCGGTGAGGCTCCCGCAGCATTGCACGCTCTCTGGGCGATAGACGGCCTCGGGGCAACGGCCACATCCCGCAAAACGGTGCAGGACGCATTAAAACATAAAGACCCGGCTGTGAGAAAAGCAGCCATACAGATACTTTCAAAATATCCCCGCAGTGAACAGGAAATACTCGCTTCAGGCATCCTGAAAGATGCAGATGCAAACACCCGGCTGGCCGCCCTCGTGTCTCTCACCGAAGCGGCGCCGTCGGAGGCTATTGGCCGTGAGCTGCACGCCATCAGCCTCGAAGACGCCGTTAAGCAGGACGAATGGCTTTCCAAAGCCGTTTATGCGGCGGCCAGCCGGCACCGCAAAGGATTTATCAGCGCGTTTATGGCCGCGCATCCCGGTTTCAGCGTAGCGCCGCCTCCCTCGGTAAGCCGCGAAGCGGTTGCCCTGAACGACGCGGGATGGAAAGAAATGAGCCTGCCCACGCACATCGAAGATGCAGGGCTGGAGATAGACGGCATTGTATGGTTCCGCCGCGTGGTGGATGTACCGGCTGCAGCCGCAGGCAAAAAAGCGGTGCTGTCCCTCGGGCCGATAGATGATTCAGATGAAACGTTCGTGAATGGCAAGCCTGTGGGTAAAACCAACAACGCATGGTCGAAGCCGCGTATCTATAACATCCCTGCCGGCGCACTGAAAGCCGGTAAGAACGTGATCGCCGTGAAGATGGAAGACACCGGCGCCGGCGGCGGCATCTATGGCAGGTCGGAAAACCTTTTCCTCGAAATAGACGGCACGAAGATCCCGCTGAAAGGGCCCTGGAAATACGAGGTGGAAAAAGCCACGAGCGGCGGCGGCCACCAGCTGTTCAAAGACATGCCGCTGGGCGAAACGATCGTACGCACTTACCTGAACAAACAGGACCCCGTGGCTGGAAGTAATTCTGCCGCAGGCGGCCCGGCCACTGTCATCCACCTTAAGGTCATCAAAAATGAAATGAAGTATGACCTGAAGAGCTTTACAGTGCCGGCAGGAAAACCGGTGGAGATCGTATTCGAAAATCCTGATTTCATGCAGCATAACCTCGTGATCACGCAGCAGGGCGCGCTGGAAACGGTGGGCCGCTCGGCAGACAAGCTGGCCACTGATCCCAACGGCGCTGAGATGCAGTATGTGCCTAACATGGGCGAGGTGTTATATTCCACGCGGCTGGTAAACCCGCAGGAGAGCGTTACGCTTCAGTTCACCGCTCCCGCGCAGCCAGGCGACTACCCGTTTGTATGTACTTTCCCCGGCCACTGGCGTATTATGAACGGGGTGATGAAAGTGGTGAAGCAATAGAAAAACGAGAAACATATGATGAATAATATACGCCTGGGCGTGAGCACCTGGCTGTGGACATCCCCGTTCACAACCGCTACGGTAAAGCTTTTCCCGAAGATCAAAGCGATGGGGTACCAGGCTGTGGAAATACCGGTTGAATATCCCGAGCAGATAGACGCGCAGACCGTAAGGCAGGCGCTGGGCGATAACGGGCTGGAGCCCATAGTGTGCGGCGCTTTCGGGCCAACGAGAGACCTTACGAACGAGGACCCGAAAGTACATGAGCATTGTTTCGCTTACGTGCGCCAGTGTTTCGACCTCTGCAATGCCTGGGGTGCGGGTTTCGTGGCAGGGCCGATGTATTCCGCCGTGGGCAAGGCCCGCATGGTGCCGCCCGAACAAAGGAAAGCAGAATGGGACCTCGCGGTGCGCAACCTGCGCAAGATGTGCGAAGAAGCAAAGGCTGCCGGCCTGGCCCTCGCGCTGGAGCCGCTGAACCGTTTTGAATCGGACCTGGTGAACACTGCTGAAGATGTGATGCGGCTGGTGCGGGATATCGATCATCCTGCGGCGGGCGTGCTGCTGGATAGCTTCCATATGTCCATAGAAGAAAGGAACATGGAACAGGCCATCGTTACCGCAGGGGAAAGGCTGCTGCATGTGCAGGTGTCCGAAAATTACCGGGGGGTGCCCGGTACCGGGCAAACACCCTGGGACAGCTTCAGGCGCGGACTGGAGAAGATTGGTTACAAAGGCGTGGTGTCCATCGAAAGCTTTACGCCCGAAATTAAAGAGCTGGCGGGTGCGGTCTGCATCTGGAAGAACCTGGCAGACAGCCAGGACGGCTTCGCCGAAAACGGTCATCAATTCCTGAAAACATTATTAAAATAACGAGAACATGGAACAACGCAGGATTAACGTAGCCATTGCCGGGCTGGGTTTTGGCGCGGAATTTATTCCCATTTACCAGCAACACCCGGATGCCAGCCTCGTGGCCATCTGCCAGCGCACCCGCTCCCGGCTCGATGAGATCGGCGATGCGTTCGGCATCAGCAAACGTTACACCGATTACGACGAAATGCTGCAGGACCCGGAAATAGACGCCGTGCATATTAACACGCCCATTCCTGATCACGGGGCACAGACCATCAAAGCGCTGAAAGCCGGCAAACACGTGGCCTGCACCGTGCCCATGGCCACCACTGTGGAAGAATGCGAAGAGATCGTTCGGCTCTGTAAAGAAAAAGGGCTTACCTACATGATGATGGAAACAGTGGTGTACAGCCGGGAATTCCTGTTCATGAAAGAATTGTATGAAAAAGGAGAGCTGGGCAAAGTACAGTTCCTGAAAGCCAGCCACCAGCAGGATATGGACGGATGGCCGGGCTACTGGCCGGGCCTGCCGCCGATGTATTACGCCACGCATTGCGTAGGCCCCGTGCTGGGACTGCTGCGCAGCGAAGCGGAGTATGTATCCTGCTTCGGCTCCGGCACTATCCGCGAAGAAATGCATGGCCATTACGGGTCGCCTTATGCCGTGGAAACCACGCAGATCAAGCTGCGTAATTCCGACCTGAGCGCGCATGTGTACCGCTCTTTGTTCGATGTGGCGCGGCAGTACCGGGAAAGCTTTGAAGTATACGGCTCGCTGAAATCCGTAGAATGGCCGCTGATCGAAGGGAAACCGCTGGTGGTGCATACCGCCAAGAAGCCCGAGCCTGAGATACCGGCTGAAACGGAATGTCCTGACTATGCGAAGCTGCTGCCCGAGCCCATCCGGCGCTTTACCACCAAAGGCGTGTACGATGCGGACGAGCACCAGCACCTGTCATTCGCCCAGGGCGGCGGCCATGGCGGTTCACACCCGCACCTGGTGCATGCCTTCGTGAATGCGCTGAAAGAGGGAAGCTCGCCGTACCCGAACGCGGTGCAATCCGCCAATATCACCTGCGTGGGCATCCTGGCGCATGAATCCGCCAAACAGGGTGGGAAGATCATCTATCTGCCACCATTTACTCTTGCTGAATAAACCTAAAGCCTTGTACCGCGAACGGGAATTGCCGGTATAAAGGCGGCCATATCCTACAGGCGTCCGCCCGGCAACCCGTTCTGCCGGGCCTGCCTATTTCCTTTGACCCCCGCATGAGGCCGGGGCATGGTACTATATGACCGAATAATTGCTATTTTGCGCCGCATAAGCAACTATTATCATGTTGAAACAACGGAAAGACGTACTATCCTGGCTCGGCGAAAAAGAATGGCTGGCCCCCTCATTGTGGTTCGGTTTGTCTATGATCGTTGCCTGCAAAGAATTCTTCAGCGGCAATTATAACAACTACACCATTTTCAAGCATGTTTTCCTCCATGCCATTCACGGTCAGACCCTTTATGGCCCTTATCCCGAATACTTCGACGTGAATAATTACGGGCCGCTGTTCAGCGTGCTCATTGCACCATTCGCCCTTATGCCGGATATGATCGGCGCCATTCTCTGGATGCTGTTCAACGCTACCGTTCTTTTCCTGTCCATCCGCCAGCTGCCGCTTACACGCATCCAGCAGAACCTGGTGCTGATCTTCGCCAGCCACGAGCTGATGGCGGCCAGCAGCTACTTCCAGTTCAATCCCATCATTGCCGCCTGCCTTATTTTCAGCTTTGTATTGATCAGGAAAGGGAAGGAGTTCTGGGCTGCATTCTTCATTGTGTTCGGCGCGCTTACCAAGCTCTACGGCATCGTGGGCCTCTCATTTTTCTTCTTTACCAACAACAAATGGCGGTTGATATACAGCATGTTCATCTGGGGTGTGGTGCTGTTCGCCTTACCTATGGTCATTTCTTCGCCTTCATATATTGTAAGGAGCTATAGGGAATGGTATGAAGCGCTGGTATACAAGAATGAGCGGAACGCCCAGTTCGACAAAGGTATCCTTTTGCAGGACATTTCCGCGATGGGTTTCATCAGGCGGGTGTTCAACCTGCATTACATGAGCAATCTCTGGGTGATAGGGCCGGCCATCATCCTGTTTGCCGCACAGTACCTCCGGCTGAAATACCGGGAATACGCCAGCTACCAGCTGTATATTCTCTGCTCCGCACTGCTGTTCACCGTGCTGTACAGCAGCAGTTCCGAATCGCCCACCTACATCATCGCGTTCATTGCACCCTGCATCTGGTACGTGTTGCAGCCTAAAACCTGGCAGAACAACGCTTTCTTCATATTCGTACTCATCGGGTGCAGCTTTTCGCATTCTGACCTGGTGACGCCCTGGGTAAAAAAGAACATCGTGGTGCCTTACGCCTTCAAGGCGTTTCCCTGCCTGCTGATGTGGCTGGTGATCGTTTACCAGATACTCACGCGAAGGTTCCTGCGAACCGTATAAGATAATAGAGAAGGCCGCCTGAATAGCGGCCTTTTTTTATGCGGATCTTGTGCGGAAACGCAGGTTCATCAGCGCGATTGCAGCCAATATCAGGGCAATGCCCGCCCATTGCCAGGCATTCACCGGCTCATGCAGCAGGAAGTGGGCCATGAGCACCGATACGGGGATCTCCACGGAAGCGATGATGCTGCCCAGGCCAACGCCGGTGATGGGCATGCCTTTCGTGAACATCAGCGGCGGCAATACCGTTCCGAATACGGATAAGATGATCCCCCATTTCCAGAGCACGGCGGGGTTGAATTGCTGCAAAAGCGCAGGGCCCCATACGAGCATAACGATGATCGTTGCGCCGCATAGCAGGAACAGGCTGCGTTGCAGCGGGGAGCGTTCCGTGGCTATATGCTGCGAAGAGTAAATGGAAACCGAATAGGCCACCGCCGCCAGCAGCCCGAACCCGATGCCCGTCCAGTGAATGAAGACCTGTGAGCCCAGCAGGTCCGTTGCGAGCAAGGTGCCGGCCAATACGATCAGCACGGCGACCACCTTCTGCAGGGAGGGCCGTTTGTTTTCCAGTATGCTTTCCAGCAGCACGCCCATCCACACTGCCTGCATCAAAAGCACAATGCAGATGGAAACCGATATGTACCGTACGGAGAGATAATAAAAGATGCTGGTGAGCCCGATGGAGGTGCCCGCCAGCATCAGCTTCAGTTTGTCTTTGGTATTGGCCCGCGCCTGCGGGAGCCTCCGGTTTTTGGTTGCCAGGTTTATCACCGCGAGGATGATAAAGCCCAGCACGGCCTGTGCGAATGTGACCTCAGCGGTCGTAAAACCTTCGTTGTTGGCTAGTTTCACAAATGTTGCCAGTATCCCGTAGCTGGATGCGCCAATGGCCACCAGCATGATTCCCTTCCATGTATTTCTTTTCATCCGGATGCAAATGTACGCTTATCCTTTCAGCTGGTAAGTACCAGCTTCCACGCCGAAGGAGCGTACCAGGCGGTTCCAGGAATTGATCTGGCAGATGGCCAGCGTCAGCAGGGCTATTTCCTGCTTGGAAAAGAAATTCAGCAGCTCGTCGTGCAGGTGATGGGTATGCTGCTCCGCGGGCATATGGGTGAGGGTTTCCGCGTAAGCCAGCACGGCCTGCTCTTTAGGCGTGTAATAGTTTGTTTCGCGCCATGCGGAAAGAGACAGCAGGCGGATGGGTTCTTCTCCCGCATGAACGGCTTCCTTGTAATGCATGTCCATGCAGTACGCACAGCTGTTGATCTGTGATACCCGCATCTGTAAAAGCTTTATCAGCTTGTGATCCAGTCCTGACTTGTAAATGTAAGCCTGAACACCGGTCATTACTTCCATGAGTCCGGCGGGGAT
>CBFHAF010000213.1:0-7447 GCA_965653435.1 uncultured Chitinophaga sp. | reverse complement strand
AATTTCAAAAACACAAAAACAAAACATGAAAAAAGCACTCTTATCCGTTGCAGCCCTGCTGATAGCCGGCGCTACATTTGCCCAGACCAAATTCGGGATTGTGGCGGGCCCGAGCTTTTCAAGCGTCACTTACAAGATAAACGGAGATAAGGAGACGACCGACCTGCTGGTAGGATTCCGGGCCGGCCTTACGGCGGACCTCCAGCTGGCAGATGAATTTTACATCCAGCCGAGCCTGCTGTATACCGGCAAAGGCGGGAAAGAGGAAGTGCTCGGCTTCGATACAAAGACCCGCGTTGGGTACCTGGAGCTGCCGATCAACTTCATGTACAAACCTGAAGTAGGCAGCGGCAACCTGTACATCGGCCTTGGCCCCTACTTCGCAGTTGCGCTTAATGGTAAAAGCGAAACCGTGATAAACAATGCCGTAGTTGAAAGCGACATTGAGTTCGGTGACGAGAACGGTGAATTAAAAAGATTCGATGCCGGCGCAAACTTCCAGGTAGGGTACGAATTACCGATGGGCCTGAACTTCGGCCTGTTCACAGACCTTGGCCTGCTCAATCTCCGCGGCAACGGGGATAGCGATAACTCTTTCAGGAATACCGCTTTCGGTGTTACTGTTGGTTACAAATTCGGCGGACAATAATCCGCATTTCATCGCAACTATTCAATAGCCCGGCGGGTTATGCATAAAGGTTTACTTTTATGCATTTCCTGCCGGTTTTTTTATGCCGCATATGAACAATACCCTGCATTTCCGCGTTAATTTTCTCGTCATGACTATGAATAACCGACAGTCCAACGTTAATTTCCGATGAATCCCGCCCGTTCCACTTTCAGCATGTTGTGAAATTGAGAAAGTTTGCCGTATGTTTGTCGCGCATATATTAATTGTGAGAGACTTACCTGTGCGAGCGCCTGACATACCCCGTTACTTTCTCCTATAGCTAAGCGATCCCCTATTAAAAACCGATTTCATGAGAACAATTCCGCTGTTACTGGTGATGCTCTTTAGCTGTATGATGCCCGCATCTTCCCAGGTCAGTTTGGGTATCCGCGGTGGATACACCTCCGCCAACCTGCACATCACCGGGGAAGCGCCCGGCAGCTTTTCTGCTTCCGGCGGCTCTATGGATGCTTACCGTGGCTGGCATGCAGAGCTACTGCTGGACGTGCCTTTGACATCAGGCCTGTACCTTCAGCCCGCCTTCCGTTACATTACCAAAGGCACAGGGCTGAACGAAACCGCAGATCCCAAAGAGGAACTTTCGGGGATTTATATTCCGCACGGGAACAGCCTCCGGCTGAATTATCTCGAGTTGCCCCTGAGCCTCGTTTACAAATACCCGTTAGGTAAAGGCAGGATCACTGCGGGTGCGGGCCCCTACCTCGCATACGGGCTGAATGGCAGGTATTCTTATAATATCATGCAGGATGGGCGGACTATATCCAGGCATTCGAAAGACGTGCAGTTTACCCGGAAAAACAACGACAACCTGGCCGTACTGCGGATGCATCCCTGGGATGCAGGCGCGAACTTTTCCATAGGATACGAATTTTTCAGTTGTCTCACGCTCGGCGCGAATTACAGCCTGGGCTTTACCGATATCGACCGGCAGGATCTTACTTCCAGCAAAAACCGGTACCTGGGGGTAAGCCTGGGGTTCCTTTTCAGCAGGGAAGATTATTGATTATACCATAAAAAAGGAAAGCGGGACCGTTCTGAAACGGCCCCGCTTTTTTTTGCCTGCTGATAGGGGTAATTGAATTTACCCGCGTCATAATATCAGCAATACATCACCAATAAGTTCTAAACAAAGGTGTGACAGTTATAGGGAAATTATACCATTGCGTCTCAACGCAATGGTTTTTTTATATGCCGGAAAACAGTGCCGTTAAATAATAGCGGATACCACCTGCTGGATCACATGCGGCTTGCCCAGGGTGTAATAGTGCAGTACCGGAGAGCCTGCAGCCTTCAGTTCTTTCGACTGCTGGAGGAGCCATTCAGTTCCTACAACCTCCACTTCCTTGTCAGTTTTGCATTTCAGCACTTCCGTTGCCAGGTCTTCCGGCATGTCGACATGGAATGTACGGGGGAGCACCGTGAGCTGCTTACGGGTGGTAAGCGGTTTCAAACCGGGAATGATGGGCACATTGATGCCGTTTTCGCGGCATTTGGCTACGAAGTCAAAGAATTTTTTATTGTCGAAGAACATCTGGGTCACGATATAATCCGCGCCGGCTTCCACTTTCTTTTTGAGATAAGCCATATCTGTCTGAAGGTTGGGAGCCTCGAAGTGTTTTTCGGGGTAGCCGGCCACGCCTATGCAGAACTTGGTTTTGATGCCGCCCATCAGGTCGTCTTCCAGGTAGATGCCGTTGTTCATGCTCGTAACCTGCTGGAGCAGCTCGAGCGCATAGCGGTGGCCATTGGGATGGGCTTCGAAGAAGGTTTCGTTCTTCGGCGCGTCGCCGCGGAGCACCAGCACATTGTCTATCCCCAGAAAATTGAGGTCGATCAGCGCGTTTTCCGTTTCTTCCTTGCTAAACCCGCCGCAGATAAGGTGAGGCACGGCATCGACCTGGTAGTGGTTCATGATGGCCGCGCAAATGCCCACAGTACCGGGGCGCTTGCGGATCTCCACTTTGTCGAACGACCCGTCCGCACGTTTCTTGAACATATGCTCGCTGCGATGGTAAGTCACATTGATATACGAAGGTTTGAACTCCATGAGGGGGTCAAGGTGGTCGTAAATGGATTCAATGCTTTTACCTTTCAAGGGAGGCAGAATCTCGAAGGAAATTAATGTTCCCTTGGCTTGCGCAATATGTTCCGTAACTTTCATATATGGAGTTATCTTTAAAAACCTCGCAAAAATAATATATCCCCTACTATTTATCTAATACCAAATAAATGGTTAAAATATTCTATCTGACCGGGTGAAAACCTTGTCCATTCGCCGATTTTATTATTTTTGCTCAGATTCAACTTATGGCATTAAGAATACATACGCAGCAACTGGTTAAGCGTTACCGGGCCAGGACAGTGGTAAACCACGTGTCGGTGGAGGTTACGCAGGGTGAGATCGTGGGCCTGCTGGGGCCCAACGGGGCGGGTAAGACCACCACGTTCTATATGGTGGTGGGCCTTATAAAGCCCGATGAAGGGGAGGTTTTCCTCAATGAACTGAATATTACCAAGCTGCCGATGTACAAACGGGCGCAGATGGGTATCGGCTACCTGCCGCAGGAAGCCAGCGTGTTCAGGAAGCTGAGCGTGGAAGACAATATCGCTGCCGTATTGGAAATGACGAAGCTGAAAAAGGCAGAACAGAAGGAAAAGCTGGAAACGCTGCTCAGCGAATTCCGCCTTCAGCATGTGCGCAAAAGCCCGGGAGACGTACTCAGCGGGGGCGAGCGCCGCAGAACGGAAATAGCCCGCGCCCTGGCGGTGGACCCCAAGTTCATCCTGCTGGATGAGCCCTTCGCCGGTATCGACCCCATTGCGGTGGAAGATATCCAGGGCATCGTGGCCAAACTCAAATACCGGAATATCGGCATCCTCATTACAGACCACAACGTACAGGAAACCCTCTCCATTACAGACAGGGCTTATTTATTGTTTGAAGGCAAAATACTTAAGGCCGGCACCGCCGAAGAACTGGCAGAGGACGAACAGGTTAGAAAAGTGTATCTTGGCCAGAATTTCGTACTTCGCAGGAAAGATTACCTGGATGAAGCAGCGAAACAATAATCACTATCAACCCTAGTTAAAACCTGGTATGAAGATCTTAAGTCCAGCGCTGTCACAACTAGCCAGATTACGGATGGGGCGCATAGAGCACTTTATGCAATACCCGCTGCAGGTACAGCAGCAGGTGTTCCAGAACCTGCTAAGCGCGGCCCAGTACACTGAATTCGGCAAGCAGTACGGCTTTTCCAATATTTTTAAAGTAGACGAATTCAAGCAAAGGGTTCCCGTTCATAATTACGAATCCATTAAACCCTATATCCAGCGCGTGATGGAAGGGGAGCAGAACGTGCTCTGGAACACGCCCATCAAATGGTTCGCCAAAAGCAGCGGCACTACGGCAGACAAAAGCAAATTCATCCCCGTATCCGTGGAAAGCCTTGATGAATGCCACTACCGCGCAGGCCGCGATGTTTTTTCCCTTTATTATAACAACTTCCCCGATTCGGACGTGCTCACCGGCAAATCGCTGGTGATCGGCGGCAGCCACCAGGTGAATAAGCTGTCCGCAGACAGCGACAGCTATTTCGGCGACCTGAGCGCCGTGATGCTGCAAAACATGCCCTTTTACGGCAACCTCGTGCGCACGCCGGACCTTTCCATCGCCCTTATGGACGAGTGGGAGGAAAAGATCGAGCGCATGGCGCAGGCCGTGATACATGAGAACGTTACTTCCATAGCCGGTGTTCCCACCTGGACCATCGTGCTCATAAAACGCATATTCGAGCTCACCGGTACAGATAACCTGGCGGACGTTTGGCCGAACCTGGAAGTGTACATGCACGGCGGGGTAAGCTTTACGCCTTACCGCGAACAGTTCAGGCGCCTGATCCGCAAGCCGGGCATGAATTACCTGGAATCCTACAACGCATCCGAAGGCTTCTTTGCCGCGCAGGACGTGATCGGAGAAGAAGGATTGCTCCTGTTCCTTAACCATGGCATCTTCTACGAATTCATGCCGATGGAGGAATATGGCAAGGAATTCCCGCGCACGCTGCAGTTGCATGAAGTGGAAGCCGGGAAGAACTATGCGCTCATTATCAGCACCAACGGCGGCCTGTGGCGTTACCTCGTGGGCGACACCGTCCAGTTCGTATCCATGGCGCCTTACCGCATAAGGGTGAGCGGAAGGACCAAGTCGTTCATCAACGCGTTCGGCGAGGAGCTGATCGTGGACAATACAGACAATGCCATTGCAAAAGCCTGCGAAGCCACCGGGGCGATCGTGAACGATTATACCGCGGCGCCGATCTACTTCAGCGAAAGCGGCAACGGCGGCCACGAATGGCTGATCGAATTCGAGCAGTCGCCGGCGGACCTGGAACAGTTCGTTACTGTGCTGGACACCACGCTCAAGGCCATCAACTCCGATTATGAAGCCAAGCGCCACAAGGACATTGCTTTGTGCCGGCCCACCATTCATGTAATGGCCCAGGGAACGTTTACCGAATGGCTGAAAAGCAAAGGGAAACTGGGCGGGCAGCACAAGGTTCCGCGCCTCAACAACGAAAGGAATGTACTGGAGGAGATCCTCCGGTTTGTTGGAAAACACCAGGCGGAGGGATAATTCCATTACCTTCGTCCATCATACTAAAGCTAAAACCTATCAGTCAAAAATGAAATTACTTAACAACAAAGTAGCCATCGTAACGGGAGCAAGCCGCGGGATCGGGGAGGCTATTGCACTGAAATTTGCGGAAGAAGGCGCCAATGTTGCTTTTACGTATGTGAGTTCAGATGAAAAAGCAAAAGCCCTGGAAGCCAGGCTGGCGGAAAAAGGTGCGAAAGCAAAAGCCTATAAAAGCAATGCGGGCGTATTTGAAGACTGCGAAGCGCTGGTGAACGATGTGGTGAAAGAGTTTGGTACAGTAGACATTTGCGTGAACAACGCCGGCATTTCGAAAGACAATCTCCTGCTCCGCATGAGCCCCGAACAATGGGACGAAGTGATGGACGTGAACCTGAAAAGCGTGTACAATATGACCAAGCTGGTGATGCGCCCGATGATGAAAGCCAAAAGCGGCAGCATCATCAATATGAGCTCCATCATCGGTATAAAAGGCAATGCCGGGCAAAGCAGCTATGCTGCGTCCAAAGCCGGCATCATCGGTTTTTCCAAATCCATCGCCCAGGAAATAGGCAGCCGCAACATCCGCGTGAACGCTGTGGCACCGGGTTTCGTGGAAACGGACATGACCCATTACCTGAAAGACGGCGAAGGTGCGAAAGCATACCTGGACAAGATTCCCCTGGGCAAATTCGGTTCCCCGGAAGACATTGCCAATGTATGCCTCTTCCTTGCGTCCGAAATGTCCGCTTACGTAACCGGCCAGGTGCTGAGCGTTTGCGGCGGGCTGAATACCTGATCATCATTTCATTTTATAAAAAGAAAGAAGGCTGCCCGTTCAAAGGCAGCCTTCTTTTGTATCATGCAATCCCGGGCTCAAAATTTTTTTCCGGCGGTCTCCACCCTGAACGTCTCCATGCATTTCCGGTCCTGCAGGGTCACAAACACCGTTTTGCCGTCTTTCCCGCCAAACACCAGGTTGCTGCATGATTTCCCTTTGAGCGGGATCTCCCGCAGCTGCCTGCCCGAAGGCGAAAGCACCACGATCGTGCCCTTGCCGTAGCGGGTCAGGTAAAGATTGCCGGCATTATCGCATTTCATGCCATCGAAGCCATGATCAGGGAATTCAGCGAAGAGCTGTTTGTTGGAGATATTGCCTTCCGCATCCACATCGAATTTCCAGACCTTGCGCTGCACGCTTTCATTGACGTAAAGCGTCTTTTCATCAGGGCTTAGTTCGATGCCGTTGGTGGTTCCCATATTTTCCGCCAGCAGCGTGAGCTTGCCGCCTTTGTCCACCCGCCAGAGCTGGCCGGTGCTCTTTTTCCAGTTGGGGTCCGAGGCAAAAACCTGGTCTTTGCTGTTGATACAAAGGTCGTTGGGCTGATTGAACCGGTCTGAATGTGCGTAAACGGATATTTTACGCGTCCGCATATCCACCTTCAGCACATTATGCCCTTTGAAATCCGCCAGCAGCATATCTCCCCGCGAAGTGAACTGGATGCTGTTCGCAATGCTGCTGTCCGGCAGGGTCACGAATACCTCTCCGCCCCCGTCTTTTGTGCTGATCCTGCCGATCGTGCCGTCTTTAATGAAATTCACCACGTACAGGTTGCCCGCTTTATCGAAGTTCGGCCCTTCGATATTGGAGGAGAACATGTTCTCTTTTGTGAGGTCTCTGGCGGTGTATAAAGTTTCCTGGGCGCAGGCGGGCGCGGCGGCGAGAAAGAATAGTGCGGGGAGAAGACGTTTCATGCCGGGAAATTAATTTTTTTTCGCGGGAAAAGTTAAATGCCCCTAATTTGCAGCCCGTATGATTCACGTATCAGATATCAAAGACCTGGAAAGGCTTACGATCCATAAAGTGGGCAACGCCTCCAACGAGGACCCGCTGGTGCTTTCGCAGCAGCCCCTGGAGCTGAAGGACGAAACCATCGGCAACCTGCTGCTGAGCTATTTTATCCAGCCCTTCACCAACAATGCCGAGTATTTCAGGTTCACGCACGATGCAGACCTGCATCTGAACGAGGTTTTCAAGTATTGCAGCCTCATTTTCGAAGACCATGAAAGTTTCCAGGAACAATCCGTCAACATCGCCAAACATCTCTATAAAGTATCTACCC
>CBFHAF010000212.1:0-7472 GCA_965653435.1 uncultured Chitinophaga sp. | reverse complement strand
GGACTGGGCTACGGCTGAACGTGTGGCCTATACCATCCGCCTCTTCCGCATACTGGCGGCGCTGCTGCCTGAAGGCATGGAAGGCGGCGTGTCTACCTCCCCGCTTTCTTACCGCCTCTGGCACCGCTGCGGCGAAGAGCACAAATCCATCATGGAAAGCGCCACGCTCAACATGCTGCTGGTGGTGCAGCAGCTTATCAGCATCCATAAAAGCGGCGGCCCGCTGCTGCATATAGACGTAGAGCCGGAACCGGACGGTATGCTGGAGAATTCAAAGGAATATCTCGACTGGTACTTTCAGCACCTGCTTCCCGCGGGCGTAATGATGTTTACCGACAAGTTCGGCATGACAGAAGAAGAAGCTACACTTGCCATCAAGAACCATGTACAGCTGTGCTACGATGTATGCCACTTTGCTGTGAGCTATGAAGACCCGAAAGTAGTGCTGGAACGCCTGCATTTCTTTGGCCTGAAAGTTGGTAAGATACAGATAAGCGCTGCGCTGAAAGGCCTTTTCCCCAAAGAAGGAAGAGAGCCTGTGATCAACGCGTTTGCTGCTTTTGATGAAAAGATATACCTGCACCAGGTGATCGCACGGATGAGCAACGATCAGAAAGTGCATTATCCCGATATGCCCGAAGCGCTTGCGGATGCAGGCAGGGCGGACCTCGAAGAATGGCGTGCGCATTTCCACGTGCCGGTATTTGTCCAGGACTTTGGCGTGCTTACCTCCACCCGCGACGATATCAGCCGCGTACTGGCCCTGCAGGCAGCCAAACCGTTTACCCAACACCTTGAAGTAGAAACCTATACCTGGGAAGTGCTTCCTCCCGGGTTAAAGCAGGAAATGGGCGGATCTATCGCCCGGGAGATGAAATGGGTGTTGCAACAGTTGGAATTATCCTGACAGGACCCTAGTTTTGGGCCCGAATTGTAACGCGAAGAAGAAAAGAACTATGAAAAAGACCGTGGTAATAGATGTAGTAGGGTTGTCTGCTGCGCTGATCGGCGAACACACGCCATTCCTGGCAGCTTACGCTAAAAAGCACCATACATCTGCTATTGCGCCAATGCTGCCAGCCGTTACGACCGCCGTACAATCTACTTACCTCACCGGCCAGTGGCCCAGCGAACACGGGATTGTAGGCAACGGCTGGTACGACCGCACAGACTCCGAGATCAAATTCTGGAAACAATCCAATAAGCTCGTTTACGGTGAAAAGGTATGGGAACGCGCGCGCCAGCTGCACCCTGGTTTCACCTGCTCGAAGATGTTCTGGTGGTACAATATGTATTCTAGTGCAGACTTCTCCGTTACCCCACGCCCGCAGTACCTTTCGGACGGACGGAAGATGCCGGACTGTTATTCGCATCCCGATTCCCTCCGCGACCGCTTGCAGCAGGAGCTGGGACAGTTCCCGCTCTTCCAGTTCTGGGGCCCGGGCGCCAATATCAAAAGCACCCAATGGATCGCCGATGCTTCCATTCTTACGGACAAATGGCATCATCCCGACCTCACGCTCATTTATCTTCCCCACCTCGATTATTGTCTGCAGAAATTCGGGCACGACTACACGAAAATAGCGCCCGAGCTGAGCGCCATCGATAAAGTGGTGCGGCAGCTCGTAGAATATTATGAGCAGCAGCAAAGCGAGATCATCATTTTATCCGAATACGGCATCACCAACGTCAGCAAGCCCATTCACATCAACAGGCTGCTGCGCGAGAAGGGATTGATCAATGTAAGGGTCGAAAGAGGCCTTGAGCTGCTCGATCCCGGTGCTTCCCGCGCCTTTGCAGTGGCTGATCACCAGGTTGCGCATATTTACATCAACGATCTTTCTTGTGTTAAGCAGGTGCGCGAATTGCTGGAGAATATTCCCGGTGTGGAAATGGTGCTGGACCGCGAAGGCATACATGAACATCACCTGCATCACGAGCGCTGCGGCGATTTTGTGCTGGTGGCTGACGCGCAAAGCTGGTTTACCTACTATTACTGGGAAGACGATGCCAAGGCGCCGGACTTCGCGCGTATCGTGGATATTCACCGCAAGCCCGGTTACGATCCGGTAGAGATGTTCCTCAACCCTGCTGATCCCTTCGTAAAAATGAAAGTGATCGGCAAAGTACTGAAAAAGAAACTCGGCTTCCGCTACCTGATGGATGTGATACCGCTGGATGCCACGCTGATAAAAGGTTCACACGGGAGGCTCGCTGAAGATGCGAAAGACCATCCCGTGCTGATCACCACGCAGGCCGTACAAGAAAAAGTGCTGGCGGTGGACGTGCATGATATTATCCTGCAGCATCTGGGGCTGGAAAGATAATATGCCCGGGAATGTCATTTTGAGTGTACGAGTTATTAATTGGCTCAAATTCTGCGAAAAAATGAGCCGATTAGCTAAAATAATCGGCTCAAAGTTGGCAGGAAAAGAACCGATCGGTGCTGTTAATCAATTTGTCAGGCAAAAATTGTCTCCGTTTTCTTCCCGCTCATCTATTTTTTCGTAATAATTTCCCATTCTTCCTTACATTTAATTGCAACCGATTGCGGTCAAAAGGGACGCGGGTTCCCAACCCGTCCGCCACGTTAACGCAGGTACGGTAAGCAAGGCTTAAATCAAACTATGTTATGAAAAGGAGAGACTTTCTGAAAACCGGCGCTATGGCCGGCGTAGGGGCGGGGATCACCGTCCTGAACTTCCCCGTGTTCGGCAAGAACGCACCCAGCAACAAGCTCGTGATAGGCATGATGGGCGTGAATTCACGCGGCAACTGGCTGGCCAAAGTGGCTTCCAAGCTGCCCAACGCTGAAGTGGGCTTTATCTGCGACGTGGACGACAAGGCCGTCGAAAAAGGGCTCAAGGCGGTAAGCCACCAGACCCGTAAGCCGGAGGTGATAAAAGATGTACGGAAAATGCTGGAAAGGAAAGACCTGGACGCGGTGATGATCGCCGCGCCGGACCACTGGCACGCGCCCGCCGCCATCATGGCCTGCGCCGCCGGGAAACATGTGTACGTCGAAAAACCGGTAGGCCACAACCCCCGCGAAGGCGAGCTGGTAGTGGAAGCCGCGGCGAAATATAAACGCACGGTGCAAATGGGCAACCAGCGCCGTTCATGGCCCAATATGCGGCAGGCTTACAAAGACCTGCAGGAAGACAAGATACTCGGCCGTGTGTACTTCGCCCGCGGCTGGTACGTTAACGACCGCAAGCCGATAGGCGTGGGAAAAAAAGTGGCCGTGCCCTCTAACCTCGACTGGGAGCTCTGGCAAGGCCCTGCGCCCCGTCACGGCTATATCGATAACGTAGTGCATTACGACTGGCATTGGCGCTGGCTCTGGGGCACCGGCGAGGCCTGCAACAACGGCACCCATGAGGTGGACTGCATGCGCTGGTTCATGGGCCTGGATTATCCCACCAAGGTGACCTCCGCCGGCGGCCGCTTTGCTTATTCCGGCGACGACTGGGAAACGCCCGATACGCAAACCATCACGTTCGAGTTCGAAGGCAACCGTTCCATTGTGTGGGAAGGCCGCAGCGCCCATCCTTATAAACTGGAAGGCAGCGGGCGCGGCTTCACCATCTTCGGTGAAAAAGGCTCCCTTTACTGCGACGGCGGCGACAACTATAAGATCCTCGATCTGAAGGGCAACGTCGTAAAAGAAGTAAAAGAGAACAAGACCGAGAACCGCGACGCTACCAACGTAGTAAGCCCCGCAGGGGAATTCCTGGACGCGGTGCATATCAGCAACTGGATGGAAGCGATCCGCGGCAACGCGAAGCTGAACTACGGCGTGGGAGAGGGCGCCAAAAGCGTGCTGCTCTGCCACCTGGGCAATATCTCCCAGCGCAGCGGCTCTATTCTCACCACCGATCCTGCCAATGGTCATATTCTGCATAACAAGGAAGCAGCTCAGCTTTGGGGACGGTCCTACGAAAAGGGCTGGGAACCTAAAGTCTAAAGGAAAGGGCCGTTTTACGCGGCCCTTTTCATTTTGTATTATTTAATTATTAAATTGGCTCCCGCGGGTATTACCGCTCAACCAAAAGCTGAATATTTGCCTCCGCGGAAAACCAACGCCGCGTTCGGGCCACCAGTTTAAATATCGGAATCAGCATGTCTTCCAGGGAGTCAGAAGAAATATTATTAGTGGATGCGCTAAGGGCGGACAACGTTGCGGCATTTGATGCCCTTTACCGCCTGTATTTCCCTTCCGTTTACGCCAATATTCTCCGCCTGGTGCGGGAACCCGCTGCCGCGCAGGATATTGTGCAGGAAGTGTTCATCCGTTTCTGGGAAAAGCGGCACACGCTGAAAGCGGGCACTGCGCCGGGCAACTGGCTGTTCGTGGTCAGCTACAACCGCTCCGTGAACCACCTGCGCGCCGCGCTGCGCCAGCGGCTGCAGATGGAAGGCCTCGCCGGACAGTCTGACGTATATGCCGCCGAAGAATGGAACCATACCAGCCTGCAGCTGGAAGTGCTGGAAAAAGCCATTGAGCAGCTGCCGCCGCAGCGCAAAAAAGTGTTCCTGCTTTGCAAGATGCAGGGCAAGACCTACGCAGAAGCCGCTACAGAACTCCAGATATCCCACAATACCGTGAAAGAGCACATCACCAAAGCCAGCCGCTTCATCCACGAATATATCAGGCTGCAGCCCGAATGGCAGACCCTCGCCATGGCCGCACCTATGGCGCTGGTTTATTTCTCCTGAAAAAAATTATTCCAACCCAACCACCCTTTTTACACCACCCGGTGTATTTATAGCAAAAGGTACCTGATTGAAGCAACCTGAACAATATCTTGCTGAATTGCTGGCAAAACCGGAATGGACGGATGAAGAATGCCGCTGGCTGCTTCATTACCTGGAACATACGCCCGGTACCGAGCTGAAAGAAATGCTGCTGGCGCAGTTCCATGAAAGGAATATTCCTGTTCCGGACCAGGCAGTGCAGGAAAATATCCTCGGCCGCATTCATGCGCAGATGCAGCCTGCTCAGCCAACGAAAACAGTGCCCATGCGCCGTTTCCCCTGGCGCGCTGCTGCTGCGGTGGCCGGTGTTATCATTCTCGCAGGCGGCATTGCCCGCTTCAGCTTCCGGCAGCAGGGAGACAAAAATGTTCAGCAGAATGCTGCAACGGCCACTCTTCACGACGGGGACATTGCGCCGGGAAGCAATAAAGCGCGCCTGGTACTGGGCAACGGCAGATCCGTATTGCTCGATCAAACCGCGGACGGTGCTGTTGCCGACAACGAAAGCATCCGCAAGCAGGACGAATCGCTGATCTACGACGACGCCAGCCGTGCGGCCTCCGCCTGGAACACACTGATCACGCCCAGGGGCGGCCAGTACCGCGTACAATTGTCCGACGGTACCAAAATATGGCTGAATGCAGCCAGCAGCTTGGAATACCCGGTTTCGTTCGGCGGAGCGGAAAGAGAGGTGAAGCTTTCCGGTGAAGCTTATTTTGAAGTGGCCGCCGATGCCTTCAAACCTTTTTATGTGACCATGAACGGCATGAAAGTACAGGTGCTCGGCACCAGCTTCAACATCAAAGCGTATCACGACGAGCATGAGTTTACCACCACGCTTACATCCGGCGCGGTGAGGGTGATATCTTCCGGTAAACAGGTAACGTTGAAACCGGGCCAGCAAAGCACTTTCACGCCTTCATCCAACGCGCTTGCCATGGAAAACGGCGATCCGGAAGGCGCTACAGCGTGGAAGAACGGCATCATCAATTTCCGCAACGACGAACTATCCGCCGTGATGCGCGAGATCGGCCGCTGGTACGATGTGGATGTGGTGTACGACAGCCAGGTAACTGGGAACGTTCATGTAACAGGCGCCATGCGGAAACAGGAATACCTGTTGCAGGCGTTGAAAATACTCGAGCTGACAGCCAATGTGCACTTTACGGTCGAGGGAAGGACCGTTAAAGTCAGTCAATAATAAACACTTTACACCATTATCTGAACCGGCGGGCTACCGCCAGTAAAGCCGGTGTATTGCCCTATAAAATTTATGGAACTTAAAAACATACCCATGTTGAACTACAGAAACAAGGCGCCCCTGGCACTGAAACACCTGCTGCTGACCGTGCTGCTGGCGGGGCTGCATATCACGGCCCTCGCCAGGGTGCAGGATGTGCCGCTGAACGTGACAGTGAACAACGCGAGGCTGGAAACGGTATTTAAGATCGTCCGCCAGCAAAGCGATTACCTGTTCATTTTCCGGGACGAGAACATGGCCCGCGTAAAATCGAACATCACCCTTCAGCTGCGCAACGCCACCATCCGGGAAGTGATGGACCGCTGCCTGGAAGGCCTGCCGCTCACTTACCGCATTGTAGACAAAACGGTGATACTGATGAAGCCGGACGACAAGCCCGATCAGCAGGTAAAAGCTATTACGGTTTCCGGCGTAGTGCTGGACAATGAGAACAGGGAAGCCCTGCCCGGCGTGTCTGTTTCCGTGAAAGGCGCTGCAGGCGGCACCGTTACCGATGCCAATGGCCGTTTTCAGCTCAGCAATGTGAGCGAGCAGGCGGTGCTCGTGTTCTCTTACATCGGGTTCACCA
This sequence comes from uncultured Chitinophaga sp., assembly GCA_965653435.1. Classification (GTDB taxonomy): domain Bacteria; phylum Bacteroidota; class Bacteroidia; order Chitinophagales; family Chitinophagaceae; genus Chitinophaga. Next base: position 885 of record CBFHAF010000212.1, on the reverse strand, counting down.
CGCAGTCTGTACCGGTCAAAGACGACAAAAGCCTCACGATATTGCTGCAGCGCGAAAGCCGCAACATGCAGCAGGTGGTGGTGGTAGGGTACGGTACGCAAAAGAAGACCGAGCTCACCGGTTCCATCAGCACTTTCAAACCCGATGACCTGAACGCCCGCCCTGTGCTGGGGCCGGACCAGATGTTACAGGGCCGTATGCCTGGTGTGAACATATCCTCGTCTACCGGTATGCCCGGCAGCGCAGTGCGCGTAAGCGTTCGCGGCACGGGCTCGCTCAGCGCGAACAATGAGCCGCTGTACGTGGTAGATGGTGTGCCCATCATCCCGCACAACGCGGCGATCTTCAACTTCGGCGGTGAAATGAACCCGCTGGCGCAGCTGAACCCGGCAGACATTGCTTCTATTGAAGTACTGAAAGACGCTTCCTCCGCCGCCATCTACGGCTCACGCGCCACCAACGGCGTCGTGATCATCACCACCAAAAGCGGCCGCAAAGGCGCGGGCCAGCTGGCCGTGAACGCATGGGCCGGCATGCAGGAAGTGCCTAATCTCCGTAAAGTGAAAATGGCGGATTCCAGGCTGTACCTTGAAGTGGCGAACGAAGCGATCGACAACTACAACCGCCAATACGGCTACGAGCCCGGTAACAGCAAATTTATCCCGCAGGTGGACAATCCCTATCCCGGCCTTCCCGAAACCGACTGGATGAAGCTCGTGCTGCGCACCGCATGGTCGCAGAACCTGGACATCTCCGCATCAGGCGGCAACGAGAAGACCACGTATTACATTTCCGGCGGCGTGCTGAACCAGCAGGGCACCGTGATCTACAACGACCTGAAAAAATATACAGGCCGCATCAACCTGGTGTCTGAACCGCTCAGCT
>CBFHAF010000211.1:0-7472 GCA_965653435.1 uncultured Chitinophaga sp. | reverse complement strand
AATCAACTACATCCCGGTGCTGCTGCTGGGCATCCACATCTTCGCATGCGGCGGAAAAAAGAATGATCCGGCGCCACCGCCATACATCCCGCCAACCCCGGTGGACAAAGGCTGGACCTTCGAAACCACTCCCATGTGGGCGGATGAGTTCAACTACACCGGCCTGCCGGACAATGCCAAATGGGCCTACGACGAAGGCGGCGGCGGTTGGGGCAATAACGAGCTGCAGTATTACACCCGGCGCGAAGAGAACGCTTCTGTTGGCAACGGCCTGTTAACCATTACCGCAAAAAAAGAAACTTACCAGAACAGGAACTACACCAGCACCCGCCTCGTATCCAAAGGCAAAGGCGATTTCCTGTACGGCCGCTTTGAAGTGAAAGCCAAACTGCCCAAAGGCAAAGGCTCCTGGCCCGCCATCTGGATGCTGCCCACCGAATGGGCTTACGGCGACTGGCCCAAATCCGGCGAGATAGACATCATGGAACACGTCGGTTACGACCCGAACATGGTGCACATCAGCGTGCATACCGAAGCGTACAACCATTCCATCGGCACGCAGAAGACCGCCAAACGCATCGTGGACAAAGCCATGGAAGAATTTCACCTTTACCGTGTGGACTGGACGCCGTATGCCATCCGCGGGTATATAGACGACCAGCTGCTGTTCACCTTCGTCAATGAGCTCAAAGGTTCCGCCACCTGGCCCTTCGACAAAAAATTCCATTTCCTGCTGAACATCGCGGTAGGCGGCAACTGGGGCGGAGCGCAGGGTGTGGACGATTCAATCTTCCCCGCTAAAATGGAGATCGACTACGTGCGGGTCTATAAAATGATCGAAAATTGATACAAAGCATAAAACTGACCGCGCTGGCCTGCATACTGGGGATCGTCAGTTGCAAGGGCGGCGGGAAAGACAATGATAATCCAGGCCCGGGAGAGCCCGAACCGCCCGTTAAATCCGATGTGGCTTTCTGGCTTACTACCGGCGACAGGTCGGTGCTGTTCAAACAGCAGCAAACATCGCTCGTATTCTCCAGTGCGCTTAATGAATATCCCGTAATTACGGTGGACGACAGCAAGACCTACCAGGGAATAGACGGGTTCGGCTACACGCTCACCGGCGGCAGCGCCACGCTCATCAACGGTTTGGCGGCGGACAAAAAAGAAGCCTTGCTGAATGAGCTGTTCCGCTGGGACAGTACGTTCATCGGCGTGAGTTACCTCCGCATCAGCATCGGCGCATCCGACCTGAGCGCGGCACCCTTCAGCTACAACGATCTGCCGCCGGGGCAAACGGATCCCGCGTTACAGCACTTCAGCATAGATATGGAGAAGACGGACCTGATTCCCATCCTGAAAAAGATCATCGCCATCAACCCGGCGATCAGGATCATGGGTTCTCCCTGGAGCCCGCCCACCTGGATGAAAACGAACAACAGCTCCAAGGGCGGCAAGCTGAAGCCCGAATATTACGGCGTGTATGCGCAGTACTTCGTGAAATATGTGCAGGCCATGAAGGCGGAAGGCATTACGATAGACGCCATCACTATCCAGAATGAGCCCCTGCACCCCGGCAACAATCCGAGCATGGAAATGCAGGCTGCCGAGCAGGCGGACTTTATCAGGAACCACCTTGGGCCGGCTTTTAAAGCTGCCAACATAACAACAAAGATCATCATCTACGATCATAATGCAGACCGTCCTGATTATCCCGTTACGATCCTCAGCGATCCCGAAGCAAGTAAATACGTGGATGGCACTGCGTTCCACCTGTACGGCGGCAGCATCACCGCGTTAACGCCTTTGCATAACGCTTACCCGGACAAACATCTGTACTTCACAGAGCAATGGGTAGGCGGCCCGGGAAATTTCCCGGCAGATCTGTCGTGGCATGTAAGCCAGTTAATAATTGGCGCAACACGCAACTGGTGCCGCAATGTACTGGAGTGGAACCTTGCCGCCACGGCGGATTACAAGCCGCATACGGTAGGCGGCTGCACCTCCTGCCTGGGAGCGGTAACTATCGGGAGCGACTATACGCGGAATGTGGCGTATTACATCATCGCGCACGCCGCGAAGTTTGTAAGGCCGGGCTCCGTACGCATCGATTCCAATATCGAAGCGCCGCTGGAGAACGTAGCGTTTAAAACGCCGGACGGGAAAAAAGTGCTGATCGTACTGAATAGCGGTACTGCGGCGCAAACCTTCAATATCAGATACAACGGCAAAACCGTCACTCCCCAGCTTGCGGCGGGCGCGGTAGGCACGTTTGTATGGTGATGCCGGTCAACATGCGTGTTTAGTAGGTTCAATAAATGGTAACGAAAGCCGGGCTGCATCTGCTCCCGGTTTTTCTCTAAAACTTTCCTTTGATCTGATAAAAAAAGGCGGACGGCCGGGTTGGCTGCTACCCCCGGTTCTGCCTGCTTTCATCGTTTTACCATGGTTTGTAACTGGGCCGGTTGCTTTTGCAGCCGGCATTTTTTATGCCTCAAAGGTTCAGCCAGTACACGAGCTTCACCACCAGCGCCCGGTTCTTGACGTAATAAGGCTCAGGCAGGTAATTGTCCGTATACACGATGAAAAGGTCGGAGGCGGGGCGGTAGCGCCATTGGAAGCGGGTATTGAGGTTAATGTTCTTCAGTTGCTCATTGTATTGCATAAAACCGGTGAAGAAAAGCGTGTTGGTCATGGTCACATCCAGCCGCGGCCCAACCAGCCAGAAGTCCTCGTTGCCCCAGGGCTTTGGCAGCTGCAGGTTGTTGTAGGTGGAGCTGAGCGCAATGCTCACGTAAGGCTGAAAGCGGTAACCGAATTCGCCGCCGAGCGTGAGCCGCTGCCCGTCCGCATAATAACCGCCGTAACGGGCGGAAAGCGCGTAGGTGAAAAGGCTCTGGGGCTTGGACACATAATCCGCGCCAACGGTGCTCCAGCTGTGTTTGGTGCCTGCGGCGAGAAAATCCACGTTGTAGTTCAGCGGGTCGAAGGGTTGGAGGAGCTTGATGTAAGTGGTGCTGGCCCATACGTTCAGCGTATTGCGCGCACGGAATACGAGGCCGTAGTTGAGCATCAGCTCATTATCCGTCCGGTCCATCTTTTCGGTGAAGAAGTTGGAGGAAGTGAGCTGCGGCCCATGGCTGAGCAATGCGCCTTTTTTCGGGAAGAACAGGCGGGTAACCTGCGGCGCCAGCCTGATGAAGCCTGTGCGGGGCACGTAGCCCACTTCGGCTTTGTAATTGCTGCCCACATACTCGTGCTGCCAGCCGATATTCCAGGTGCGGCTGGTGTATTGCAGGTTGGCGGCATGCACATAGTCTTTCCCGCTCGTGCCCGGACTGAAAGACCGCAGCACCATCGCTTTCCCGGTCCAGAAATTATTTGCGGACGCCAGGTTGTATTCCAGCCCGAAGTTGCGGTTGAAGCGCGAGTAGACGGGCTTCCCGGCTTCCACGTTATCAGGGTTGTAATTGATGGATTCTTTGTTGATGAAAATAAAACCGACGTTGGACCGTGCGAACACTTTCCGCTGCAGAGCCGCTACGGTGAAGTTCTGCGCAGGCAGTGCGGTTTCGCTCTGGCTGCCGGTCTGCATGTTCATTAATCCCATCCGCCAGTTCTTGTTCAGCTTGCCGCTCAGCCTCGCGCCGAAATGAATGGGCACGCCCAGCCCGATGCGGCGGGAAAAGAAAGGCCGGATGGTGGAATAGCCGAAGTTGGTGAACTGGTCGCCGTTTTCCAGGAAAAACTGCCGGCGTTCGGGGAAGAACAGCTCGAACCGGTCCAGGTTCGTCACTTGTTTATCCACGTCCACCTGCGAGAAGTCCGGGTTTACGGTGAGGTCCAGGTTGAGCGATGAGGTAACGGCGATCTTGGCGTCCAGCCCGGCGTCGCGGCGCCATTTTTCGGGTTTGCCGTTCGTATAATCTTTATTGATGCCGCCCAGCACGTAGGGGATGAGGGAGATATTGGTGCCAGGGTCCGGCGGCGGCACATCCCATACGAGCACGCCGGTATAGGCCAGCGAAGCGGAAGGGAATTGCCGGGGCACGGGAGCCCAGCTGCTTTTTTCGGTGGTCTTCAGGTCGTTGCGGCCGAAATTGATGCCCCAGCGGGTGATCCCTTTTTTGTAACGGATGGTCTTGAAAGGAATGACGGCTTCAAACACCCACCTGTCCGGGTAATTCTTCACGGCGGAGCGCCATTTGTTGTCCCAGCTGAGGTCTACTTTCCCGCCGTCGTACATGAGCCCGTCCCACTGCGCCCCGGCTGCATTGGCGCCGAAGGAGAAGCCGTTGGTCTGGTCGTCGAAGGGATCCATGAACAGCAGGAAGTTGTCGTTCTTGAGAAAAGCGAAATCCCGGCGCAGCGATTCCACCATATAAGGGCCGGGCGCGCCGTTGTAGTTGATCACCAGGAGGTAGATGTTCTGCTGGTCGTAGGTCATTTTCACATCCGTGCGCACTTTGGCAAAGCTGGTATCCATGGGGAGGATCATGTAGAAGTCGGAAGCGGAGTCCGCATCCTGCCAGGCCTGTTCGTCCACGATGCCGTCAATTTTCACGGCAGACGTGGCTTTGCGCATTTGTAACTGGTAAGCTTCGTTCTTTTTTTGTGCCGCCGTGGAAAGCGCAAACAGGCAGAGCAGCAGGCATATTAGTATTCGCAATCTGGTAAATTTCCGGGTTAGGCCGGTCAAAGTACAAAAAAATGGGTCCGGTTGCAACACTTTAGGGAAAACAAAAAGCCGGGCAACTAACCCGGAAGTTCTCTGCACGATTGCATCTTCACCTTCCTTTGTTAATTGACCGGCCTTACCGTTACTTCACATGTCTTTTTCAGACTCCTTTACTGATAACACTCACACAACCATTCTGCCTCGTCTCATTTCAATCTGTCAACACTACTTTCCTTACTAAAATTCCTTTCTGCTGTATACTATTGTTTGTTTGCCTGGCTTTCTTCGGATCAACGGCTATATTCAAAAGTTCACTGTTCCGATTTGATAACACAAAAATAAAGCGGTGCGAACATGCGATCTATGATAAATATCATCCCTCTGTTTTGTGATAAATCATCATATGAAATGAAAATAGGCGCAGGCTGAAAAATGAGTGTCAATTCCACACCTAAATAATTTATTATAAAAATATTTATCATGATAGACGGGTTGTTTTAGTGCTGATAATCAATGGTACGGGGTGATAAATGTTATAACATCTATCATGTTATAATAATCCCGATATTAAGCGTGGAAGATGTTTTAACATTTTATTAGCGACTTTGCCGCTTAATTCGTGACGGTGAATTATGCAATTCACCGGTAAAACGCATCCCATGCAAAACAGCGTAACTATGAAAATTATCAGCATGTCCGCAGCTATGTTCCTTACCATAGCCGCCGCGGCGCAACAGCCGGTGTATACCCGCGCAGGGCTTGAGTCGGTAACGGTATACCGCATCGGCGCGGAAATGAACCATAAGGCCAGGGTCACACTACCGAAAGGGAGCAGCCAGATCGTTGTGCAGCAGGTAGCCAACGCCATCGACGAAAACAGCATCCAGGTGGGCGCGGGAAACAAGGTGACGGTCATGTCCGCAGGTTTCGCGCGTAATTTCCTAAAAGAAGAAGATCTGAAAAGCCCTGCTTACCTGAAGCTGGAAGACAGCCTGCAATCCGCCCGCAGGGAGCTGGTGCGCACCCGCAATGCGCGCGCCGCGGAAGAGAGCACGCTCGTGCTGCTGGAAAAGAACCAGAGCCTCAGCGGCGGCACTTCCGGCGGCCCCAGCGTAACGGAGCTGATGAAGCTGGCGGACTATTATAAAAAGCAGCAGGTGGAGCTGCGCAACAACGTGGCCTCCCTGCAGGAAAAAGAGAACCGCCAGCAGGAAGGCGTTCAGAAGCTGGAAAAACAGCTCCGGGAAATGAGCGACGACCCGAACGCCAGCGGCGGCCAGCTCGTATTGCAGGTGATGTCTGAAAACGGCGGCCCAACGGACCTCACGGTGAGCTACATCACCCCGGCCGCGCATTGGGGCGTGTATTACGACCTGAAAGCAGTAAGCACCAGCAGCCCGCTGCAATTGTTATACAAAGCCAACGTGATGCAGAACACGGGCATCGACTGGAAAAAAGTGAAGCTTACACTGAGCACAGGCAACCCCAGCCAGAGCGGCACCGCACCGGTACTGGATGCCTGGTTCCTGTCTTATGTGGTTCCACAGCAACTGGTGGGTGGCATGATAAATCCAGGTGTTTACCAGAATAGGCTTCAGTCTGTGAAAGGTGTGGCGGTGGATGAAAGGCAACCGGCACCTCCGCCAGCGGCAATGGAAGCAGACGCTTCCGGCGTGGATCAATACACCAGCCAGAACGAAAACCAGCTGAGCGCCACTTTCGATATAGATATCCCTTACGATGTGGCCAGCAACGGCAAGCAGCATAGCGTGACGCTCAAGGAATTCTCCCTGCCCGCGTCCTACAAATACTACGCGGTGCCCAAAGCAGATGCAGACGCCTTCCTGGTGGCCGAAGTAACGGATTATGAAAAACTAAGCCTGCTGCCCGGCGAAGCCAATATCATTTTTGAAGACATGTACGTAGGCAAATCCTTCATCGATCCCAACGCCACGACCGATACGCTGAACCTCAGCGTGGGCCGCGATAAGAAGGTGATCATCAAAAGGGAGAAAGTAACCGATATGTCGGGCGTGAAATTCCTGGGCAGCCAGAAGCGCCAGACCTTCACCTACGAGATCAGGGTGCGCAACGCCAAAAAAGAGCCGGTGAACCTGTTGCTGAAAGACCAATACCCGGTGTCTACCGATAAAAGTATGGAAGTAGAGCTGGTAGACAGCGAGGGCGCCGCGGTGAATCCCGAAACCGGCGTGCTCACCTGGAAGCTGAACCTGGCGCCCGGGGAAACGAAAAAAGTGCGGCTGAGCTATACGGTGAAATACCCGAAAGATAAAGTGATCGCGAATTTATAAGATATAATGATCCGCTTGTTTGAAAAGCCCGTCATTGCGAGACGCAGCGCGGATTTGTGCAGGGCGCGGCGAAGCAATCTCTTCCAATATTGGGGCATACCCATTCACCGCGGGAGATTGCTTCGTCGCCCCCGCTTCGGCTCTGCTGCTCCTCGCAATGACGGGCTTTGCTCGCATATGTTGCCTATCACGGAAAATCTTTTGGTAAAAACAATTGGATAATCATTTAAGATATTAAATGCCTCTGTTTAATTCAGATTTCAATTTGGTCAGTTCGCCCAGCAGCGTGGTTTCGCGCACGGCGTTTTCTTTGCCCAGCGTTTTCGCGATGCGCGTGATCTCGAAGTTGAGGGTCCCGATCTCCGTTCTCCGTTTGTTCCGGATATCCTGCAGGGTGGAGATGAGCTGGCCGTCGGACGATCTGCTGATGAGCAAAAGGTTTTCCTTCACTTCGCCGGCATCAAGCGGGATGCCTTTTTCCT
>CBFHAF010000210.1:0-7495 GCA_965653435.1 uncultured Chitinophaga sp. | reverse complement strand
TTGAAGGGATAGCCTGGGATAATAAAAAGACCAGCACGCATAATACGGCCACTGCTGCCAGGAACATCTTTAAGAATCTCATAAGTGTACGAATGCGGGCCGGAGCCCTATAAAAAAGGGCTTTCCAGCCCTTTTTACAACAAAATTACCGGTTACGGGTTTCTATAATTCACTCAATTTTTTCAGGTTGCTAAGGACTTTTTCAAAGTCGCTGCCCACCCATTTGTCCATCAGCTTGCCCATCAGTTTGCGGACGGGGTTGTGCCCCATATCCGCTTCCATGCCCCAGGTAACGAGGGTATCCGTTCCGGCCGGCCTGAACCTGAAATAGCCTTTTGCCGGGCCCCGCTGCAGGAAGCTCATTTCATTGGCAATATACTCATTCATCCGCGATTCCGTGATCCTCAGGCTGCCCCTGCCTATGTTGCGGTAACGGCTTTTCCAGGAGCAGGCGGCTCCGGGGCCGGTGTCTTCAGGCGAATATTCCTCCTTCATCTGCGGGTCCGCCCCATGCCACGGGCTCCATTTGGGCCAGTTGCGGAGCGTGTTGACAAAGCTGAATATCCTGCCTGCGGGGGCGCGGATGAGTAAGGATCGTTCCACTCTTACGCGGGAGGGCAAATACGTTGCAAATACGAATAATCCCAACACAATCACAGCCAAAGCCCCCAGGGTAATCATCAAGGCTTGTTGCATAACGCGTGTTTTAAGGATGGAAGAAGAACGTAAAAGTTACGCAGTTTCCGGCAAAAAACCCACAATTATTCCCAGCGGAAAACTTTCACCGCCAGCGCATAAACAACAATACCCCAAATGGACAGGATCAGCACCTGCGGCCCGAGGTTCCAGAGGTGCTGCCCTTCGAAGGCCACCTTGCGCAATGCATCGTTCAGGTATGTGAGCGGCAATACTTTACATATAGGCTGCAGCCAGCCGGGGAACACGTCTATCGGGAAAAAGGTGCCCGCCAGCATGAACTGCGGCAGCGTAACCATATTGGCCAGCGGCGGGATGGTGCTTTCCGTTTTCGCAATGCCGCTCACCACGAACCCGAAACCCATGAACACGATGAGCCCGAAAAGGCAGAGCATGAGCATTTCCAGGAACGTCAGGAAGCCGTGCACCAGCGTGAACCCGAATAGGAAATAACCCACGCCTATGATGATGATGGAGCCGAAGGACTGGAACAGTAAACGGCTGATAGCCTCGCCCAGTATGATGTACATCCTGCTTACCGGTGTGGCGAAAAAGCGCTTCAGCACGAGCGTTTGCCGCAGGCTGAAGAACAGGAAGGCCGTGCCGAACACCGCGGCGCTCAGCAGCGAAAAGCCCAGCTGGCCGGGAAGGATGAAGTCGATACGTTTATAGATGCGCCCGGGCACCGTTTCAGGAACGATCCTGGCTACGGAAGGGCGGGGATACTCGCGGTCGTTCGCGATATTGATGCCTGTGCCCAGCATATTCATGAGCATGCCGGTGTTTTCCGGCGTGCTGGCGGTGGAGGTCTTTACATGCACGGTGTAACGGGGGGCCGGTGCTCTGCCGCCGGTGTCTATCTTCAGGATGGCGGTAAGCCTGCCTTTGGAAAGATCGTCTTCCATCTGCTCAGGCGTAGCATCGGTTACCAGCCTGATATTCCTGCTGAGCTGCAGGCCCTGGTAAACGGGGTTCAGCGTGTCCGACGCATGATCCACCCCTACCCTCACGGTACTTCCCCCGCCCCCGATGAAGCCGAACACCATCGTGAACATCAGGGGAAAACCAAGGCTGAATACGATCGCAGAAGGGCTCCTGAACATTGCCCGGATACTTGCCCTCGTAATTGACCACATTGCCCGGCCCTGGTTATACTTCTCTGCCATGCGTTTTGCTTTTGATGGACGCAAAACTAGCAAACGCCCGGCAATTATTCACGGGACATGGAAAGGCCCCCCGGCAGCGCCGGGGAGCCTTCCTGCTTAAAACCAGGTAAACCTCCGTGATCAAAACTTTATTACAATCCGTCCAGCGCGGTGATCTCAGCCTGTATGGCGCTTTCCGTAGTCTCGGCAAGCGTAAGGGCCTCGTCCATGCCGTTGCCGATGGTGATATCTTTTTTCACGAAATAATACCTGCCGTCTTTGATGGAGAATGCGATCAGGCGGCCTTCGGCACCAACTGGCATCATATTGTCGTAGCTTTTTACGCGGTTAGCCCCGTCCGGCGTGTAGAGCTGGGCCACCACGTTGGCGTTCTTTGCAATGAAGAACACGAAGGTTTCGCCGCTGAAGGCCCTGAAGCTGGCCATGCTGCCGGGGTTGTTGGGAACGGAAACTTTCACGGTGGTTTTGGGATTGGCCCATGACCAGAAGATGTCGCAGTTCACCCAGCCGAGCATCCCGAAATCGAAAGTGAATTTATTGTTCTCCATTTTCACATCCACCTGTCCTGCGCCCTGGCGCGGCGCCTGCCATGCGAACTGGTTGCCCTGCACGGTATCCGCCCCAACCCACAGCTGCGTACCGCCATCGCGTTTGGCCGGCACTTCCACCCTGATGGGCACTTTCAGCTGCTGGTCCACTTTTTCGCCATTGGCTTTTACATCCAGCAGGAATGAACCGTCCGACTGCAGCGGCGCGCCGGAAATGTGGTTGGTATTGGCGCCGAACAGCACGATGTCGCTCCGTTTGAGCAGCTCCACCGCTTCCACGCTGATGTTGCCTGTTACGGTGGCGCCGTTCTTCGTAAGCGAGCCGGCGGGGAAGGTAACTTTTACGCCGCCTTTGAGGGATATTGTTTTAGGGAGGTCAGATGCGTTGAAGGTGAATGACTGCACCTGGGGGCCGATCTTTTCCAGGAGGTCGCGGGTATCCTGTACAGGATTGGCGGGCGGGGGCGCATCGTTCTTTTTACATGCGGCAAATAATGTAACGGCTACGAACAGGGCTGCTAAACTTTGCTTTTTCATGTGATATTGATTTTAGTGAGTGATAAGTTTTGCTTGTTTGAAAGGAGATCAACAACCGGGAATGTTTGTTACCCCCTCTCGCAAAATTTTACCTGGAAAATCAATAACCGATAGTTAACAAATTTGGGATAAAGGGGTTAGGGAACATTTATTAAGTTGCGTGTGCATCATATCTAAACCGATCTATCAACCAATACCGGAATAATGCCGGCAGCAAAACCCGAGAGTTATGGCAGAACTAAAAAAACAAGCGACCGCCCCGGATCCTTCCATGGAGAAAATGTGTGAATGTTATGATGAGATACTGAGAGGTTTACAGGAGTTTGAGCCTTTCAGCGCTTCGCAGATCCTTTGCAACGTGATCAATGAGCACATCAAGCGGCTCTCCGGCGTGATCCGCTATCACAACGAGATCGCTGAAGCTGCGGAAAAAAGTATGGAAGCGCTGGCAGACGGCCTTCGCCGCCTTCGCATACAGGCGCAGAAAGTGGTAGACGACAATCACAACAATGTGATCAGGCTGAGCCCGGAAGAAAGGGACCCGATCTATTCAGAAGGAAGCGAAGCAGGCACGGCCTGAAAGCGGCAAAGGCATTTCTCTCCCCGCAGAGCAGAGCATTATTAACGGGGCACTAACATCACGAAACGGTCCTTTTCATTCATTTGCGCATCGCACTCCTGCAAATGGGCCACGAAACTCTTTGCGTCTTTCCATTTAATCATCACAGGTCCCCAGTTTTCAGGCTGCCGTTCCTGTACAAGGACGATATCGTCTCCCGACACCCTGAACAGCTCGAATCCATTGGTGGTAAAGCCGGCTACAAGATCGGAATTGCTGCAGATAAATGATCTTTTGTCCGGCGACAGCTGCGGTATGCCGACCGTATTTATCTTCGCGCCCGTTACGGCATGCACCAGCATGCAATGGTAGTATTCATATCCCACAACGTACACCAGGTATGCTTTCATCGAGGGAATGTAATCCAGGAAACGGTAATCCGCATCACTGTAATCCGCGCCATCATCCCCCTTCGAATGGCTGGTCGTCAGCACCTCCGTTCTGCCGTCCGCCAGTTTCAGCAGCAGGGAATCGCCCCGGCGTGAAACTTTTCCCGCATGACGAAGGATGTTCTTATCTTCTACTTCCGGTTGCGGCCGGTAGGCCGGAACAGCACTGTATTCCGCGGGGTCGATATCGGTGACCGTGTACAAAACATCCCCGATCGTAACAGTATCCCGCTCACGCCAGTCTTCCGGGTTTACCGGCGGCGGAGCCATCCATGTTTTTTGCCCGGGGAATGTATCCTGTATCGCCATCGTATCCGGTACAACAGCCGGTTCCGGAATTTGCTGTTCTTTTTGCGTTTGCTGCGTTTGCCGGCAGGCGGTCAACATCAACGCGACAAGCAGGAGCCATTGTTTCATAGGTATAATTCTTGGGAACGAATATAAAACAGAAAAAGTGAAAAGCGCATCGCTTCTCACTTTTCCAAATTGTTATATGATGCAGTGGAATTTGCTTATTCGATCACCATGCTGTAAGGCAGCTTAGCCTGTACTTCGCCGGTGGTAAGGGCACGGAGCTTCTTCACCGTTTGATAGAACGCATAGTCGGCTCCCAGCTCCTCTTTCAGCGCGCTGGCCTTCGCATTGCCGCCGATGCTTTTCATAAGCCTGTCCAGGGTATTCCTCGGTTTGGGATAAGCGGAGATCTTCACTTCGGGGATGTTCGCCATTTTAGCGGCGCAATCCACGGCGGACTGTATGCCGCCCAGCCTGTCTACCAGTCCCATTTTCTGCGCCTGCACGCCCGTCCATACACGGCCCTGGGAAATGCTGTCTACCACGGCCTGGCTCAGCTTGCGGCCGTCTACCACCCGCTGCTTGAAGGTAGCGTAAATGGTATCTACCGAGCGCTGGAACAATACTTTCTCTTTGTCCGTCAGCGGGCGGGTGGTGTTGCCGGCATCTGCGTATTCGCCGGTCTTCACCCCGTCGAAAGTAATGCCGAGCTTATTGTTGAAGAAACCCTGCATATTGGGCACGATCGCGAATACGCCGATGGAACCGGTGAGGGTATTGGGCTCTGCGAAAATGGAATCGGCCATGCAGGAAATATAATAACCGCCGGAAGCTGCGTAGTTGCCCATAGACACTATAACCGGCTTGGTTTTGCGCGCAAGGCTCAGCTCGCGCCAGATGCTCTCGGAAGCAAGCGCGCTGCCGCCGGGGGAGTTCACACGGAATACGATGGCTTTAATGTCTTTATCCTGGCGTACTTCACGGATCACTTTCACATAATCCTCGCTGGCGATCTGGTTTTCCCCGTCGCCGCCGCTCACGATGTCGCCATCGGCATAAATGAGGGCTACGTTGCCGCTGTGCTCATACACCGGGTTGGCTGAAAAGTAGCGGTTGAGGGAAACGAAATTCACTTTTTCATCTCCGCTGAGGCCCAGGCTGCGTTTGATCTCGTCCATCACCTGGTCGTTATATTTCAGCCCGTCCACCAGCTTGTATTTATCCGCGTCCGAAGGTTCCATGATGAGGCCTTCGTTGGCGTAACGGTGCAGCGTGGCGGTGTCTATCTTCCTGGCTTCGCTGATGCGCAGCAGGAAATCTGCATACAGGTCGCCCAGGAAGGCGGTGGTCTGGATGCGGTTGGCTTCCGTCATTTTGGTTTCGCGCAGCGGTTCGGTAGCGCTTTTGAATTTGCCGTTGTAGAATATCTGCGGCTGTATCTCCAGCTTTTCCAGCGTGCCTTTCAGGTACATCATGGTAATGGAGAAACCGGAAAAGTCGATGAAACCTTTCGGGTGGAGGTATACTTTATCGGCTGCGGAAGCAAGGTAATAGGCATTCTGCGTAAGGGTTTCCGCATACGCATATACGAATTTTTTGCTCTTCCTGAATTCCATGATCGCCCTGCGGATCTCTTCGCTGGATGCATAGCCGTTGCCATTGCCGTCCGCCTTCAGGTAAAGGCCTTTCACGTTATCGTCTGTTGCGGCATTGCGGATGAGGCGCACGGCGTCGAACAGGCCGGGTTCCTGGGAAGGATCGTCGCTCAGGAAAGCGCGGAGCGGATCTTCCACGCGCTGCTCGCGGAGGCCCTGGCTGAGGTCCACCACCACCACGGCGTTGGAGCCCGTCACCACTTTATCGCCGGAAGATGCCAGCCGGGCAAAGACCATGAGCATAAAGAAAAAGGCGAGGATGGAAAAAACAAAAAGGGCTACAAAGGACGCCAGGAAGAATTTTAAAAAACTGCGCATGAGGATATTAGTTTAGACCTTGGTTCATTGGAGAAGCAAATATACCCTCTTCCACAGGCCCCAGGTTGCAAAAACGTCATTAATTTTCTCAAAAATAGGGAATATAGCTACTTTTGAGCCGTCAAAAATACATGAATACAGCAATATTACTTATAGGTGGCAATATGGGAGACCGCCCCGCGTACCTCCAGGAAGCGGTGAAACTGCTCCGGGAAAGGGCCGGCAACGTGACCATGGAATCCGCCATGTATGAAACCGCCCCCTGGGGCGACGTGCAGCAGCCGGACTACCTGAACCAGGCCCTGGTACTGGAAACCCCGCTGAGCGCGCCACAGCTGCTGGAAGTCACTCTCCTCGCTGAAAGGGAGATCGGCAGGATAAGAAGGGTGAAATGGGGGTCGAGAGTAATAGATATCGATATTATTTTCTTCAACCAGGAGGTGATCACCCTGCCGCACCTGAAAATACCCCACCCGCAGATGCAGAACCGCCGTTTTGTACTGGCGCCGCTCCAGGAGATACTCCCCGGCTGGATGCACCCGATCCTGCAACTGACCGTCAGCCAGCTGCTGGAAGTTTGTCCGGACCCCTTACCCGTGCATAAATACATCGCTGCCGCCCACTGAAATATGCAATACCGTTTTATCACCATAGAAGGCAATATCGGCGCAGGGAAGACCACCCTGGCGCTGAAGCTGGCGGAGCACCTGCAGGCGCGCCTGATCCTGGAGGAGTTTGCAGACAACCCTTTCCTCCCCAAGTTCTACGCAGAGCCCGAACAATATGCCTTTCCGCTGGAACTCTTTTTCATGGCGGAACGGTATAAACAGCTGAAAGAGATGCTGGCCACCCGCGACCTGTTTACCCAGTATACCGTGAGCGATTACCTGTTCGTCAAAAGCCTGCTGTTTGCAAAGATGAACCTGAAAGAAGATGAATACGGGCTTTACCAGAAGTTGTTCGATATCATCAACCCGCAGCTGGCGCAGCCCGACCTGCTGATCTTCCTGAATGCGCCGGTGCCGAAGCTGCAGCAGAACATCCGCAAACGCAACCGCAGCTACGAACAGCAGATACCGGACAGCTACCTGCAGAACGTGCATAACATGTACATGCAGTACATCCGCCAGCATCCCATGCGCACGCTGATGGTGGACACCACCAAGATGGATTTCCTGCACCGGCCGGATGATTTTGCGGCATTGCTGCAGGCATTGGAAAAGGATTATCCTCCCGGCATCAGCTATCTATAATATAGCTATTATCTATACCA
>CBFHAF010000209.1:0-7512 GCA_965653435.1 uncultured Chitinophaga sp. | reverse complement strand
CAATCTCCGGAAGATGATGACGGAGAAGCAGATTTGTTTGTGAGTACCCTTTTTTTTGCTTGCCATGAACGGGCGGTGGGGATGTTAAAGTTCTACCGCTCGTTTTTTATTGCCCCTTCTTTTTCTTTCCCCTTTTTCCCGATGAGCAGCACGCCCGCCAGCACCAGGGCGGTTCCGGCCAGCTGCGGCCAGGTGATCGGTTCGTCCAGGAAAATATAAGCCTGCACGATCGTGGCCACCGGCCCGATGCTGGTAATGATGGCCGTGTTGCCGGACCCGATCTTGCGGATGCCTTCACTGGTGAGGAAAGTGGGGATCACGGTAGAAACGATGGCCATCTGGAAACAGAGCCAGTAAGTATGACCGGAAAAATGCCTCACTTCCGTGCCGTGCTTCACAAAATATTGCAGGAATATGCCGATGGCGGCAAAACAAAGGGCGTAGGAAGTGAACTTCATGGAGCCCACTTTCGGGATGATCTCCCCGCCGCCCACGATATAAAAAGCATAAGTAACCGCGCAACCCAGTACCAGCAAGCTTCCCGTGATCACGCCGGGGTCCCACTGCTGCTGCACGTCTCCCGCAAAAGCCACGATCATGCCGCCGTAAGCGATCAGCAGCGCCAGCCATTGGGTACGGGTGATCTTTTTCCCGAAGCCGATGGCGCCGATCAGCAAAGCGAAAGTGGGGTACAGGAAAAGGATCAGCCTTTCCAGGCCGGCGGAAATGTAGGCCAGCCCCATGAAATCCAGCAGGCTGCTGGCGTAATAGCCCAGGAAGCCGAGCACGGCGATCCAGCCCCACTGGCGGGCCGTGAGCTTCACATTGTCCGCTCGCCGGAATAAGATGATGGCGGTAACGATGTAAAAGGGCACGGCGAACATCATGCGCAGCGCGAGCATTGAAATGGCGTCTATGGCTTCCGTACGGTAAACGAGCTTTACATAGATGGCCTTGGCGGAAAACATCATGGCGCCGATAAGGGCCATGGCAAAGCCGAGGGCATAGTTTGATCTTTTCATGGTTCGGTGCCGCAAAGATCGGGGATTCGGAGTTAGCAGCGCAAAGGAAGTGATGAATTGCGGTGGAACTTTTAACCGGGATTCAAGAAAATGATCACCGGTATGTTATGCCGATACAGCCCTCATTGCGGGCAAGCGTGAGTTTTGTGCGGGAGGCGCAACAAAAAAAGCCGTCATTGCAAGGAGGAGCAGAGCTAAATGAACATTATCCAATACTCAAACCCGCCGCAGGCAAGGCAAAAGAAAACCCGCTATAGCGTTAGCCACAGCGGGAATACTCAAAGTGTTATTCAAATCCCCCTCAAACCCTCTCAAACACAATCGCCGCCCCCTGCCCTACGCCTACGCACATCGTGGCCAGCCCGTATTTCGCCCCCTCCTGCCTTTTCATTTCATGCATCAGTGTGGTGGTGATGCGCGCGCCGCTGCAGCCCAGCGGATGGCCGATGGCAATGGAGCCGCCGTTGAAGTTGATCTTCGCGGGGTCCAGCCCCAGCTCACGGATGCAGGCCAGGGATTGGGAAGCAAAAGCCTCGTTCAGCTCTATCACATCCAGGTCTGCCACGGAAAGACCGGCCCTTTTGAGCGCCTTTGCGGAAGACGGTACCGGGCCGATGCCCATGATGGCAGGATCTACCCCGCTCACGGCCATGGAACGCAGCATGGCTATAGGTTTGAGATTGAACCGTTTAAGCGCGCTTTCAGATACGATCAGCAGGGCGGAAGCACCGTCGTTGATGCCAGCGGAATTGCCCGCGGTCACCGAGCCGCCTTTGGCAAAGGCGGGGCGCAGGCCGGCCAGCTTTTCAAGGGAAGTTTCGCGGGGATGCTCGTCCCTGCTGAAAACCACCTGCTCTTCCTTATTGGGCGTGATCTCCACGGGAATGATCTCTTCCTCCCACTTGCCCGCCAGGAGGGCCTGTTTATATTTTAACTGGCTTTCGTAAGCGAACCGGTCCTGGTCTTCACGGCTGATCTTCCATTCGCGGGCCACGTTCTCCGCGGTTTCGCCCATGGAAAAAGGATAGTAGATGTCCGCCAGCTTCTGGTTGGTGAAACGCCAGCCGATGGTGGAGTCGTAAATTTCTGTTTTGCGGCTGAAAGGCCCTTCGGCCTTGGGCATCACGAGCGGGGCGCGGGTCATGCTTTCCACGCCGCCGGCAATATACACCTCGCCTTCGTTGCACATGATGGCGCGGGAAGCGTCCATAATGGCCTGGAGGCCGGAAGCGCAGAGGCGGTTCACGGTGTTGCCGGCCACAGAAACGGGAAGGCCGGCCAGCAGAACAGCCATGCGGGCCACATCCCGGTTGTCTTCCCCGGCCTGGTTGGTAGCCCCGGCGATCACATCCTCAACAGCGGCGGGATCCAGGGAGGGGTTACGTGTTAACAGGCTCCTGAGCATAAGGGCCAGCATATCGTCTGGCCGGATGGTGCTGAGCTTGCCACCGTAGCGGCCTATGGGGGTCCTTACGGCGTCCACTATATAAGCAGTTTGCATAACGTCAATTGTTAAAGTTGCGAATTTAGGGTAACTATCCGGTATTACGGGCTTCCTTACTAATCTCAAATCCGAAATATGAACGTACCTTTGCGGGATGACGAGGAAGCAGAATATCAGGCACCTGAGCCTTTCCCAGATCCAGGAAGTATTTGAACAGATGGGCGAGAAGCCTTTCAGGGCCAAACAGGTCTATGAATGGCTGTGGCAGAAACAGGCCCCGGATTTTGAGAGCATGACCAACCTCAGCAAGCCCCTGCGCGCTGCGCTGGCAGAAAACTTCACCTTCCCCTCCATCAGGGTGGATGCCACCCAGCACAGTACGGACGGCACCATCAAAAGCCGCTTCCGCCTGCACGACGGCCACCTGGTGGAAGGCGTGCTGATCCCTACCAGCACCCGCCAGACCGCCTGCGTATCTTCCCAGGTAGGCTGCAGCCTCAGTTGTAAGTTCTGTGCCACCGGCTTCATGGACCGGAAAAGGAACCTCGAATTCGACGAGATCTTCGACGAAGTGGCCCTCATCAACAAACAATCCCTCGAAACTTCCGGGAAAAAACTCACCAATATCGTGTACATGGGCATGGGCGAGCCCCTGCTCAACTACCGTAACGTGCTGAAATCCATAGAAAAGATCACTTCGCCCGACGGCCTGGCCATGAGCCCGAAAAGGATCACCGTATCCACCGCGGGGGTAGCCAAAATGATCGAGCAGCTGGGCGACGACCAGGTAAAATTCAACCTGGCCCTGTCCCTCCACGCAGCCAACGACAAAAAACGCAGCCAGATCATGCCGATCAACGAAACCAATAGCCTGAAAGCATTGGTGGATGCGCTGAATTATTTTTACAAAGCCACGCAAAACGAAATATCTTTCGAATATATCCTGTTCAAGGACTTCAACGATTCCGAAAAGGATGCGGACGAGCTGATCAAGATCTACCGCCAGGTGCCGGTAGACCTGGTGAATATTATCGAATACAACCCGATAGACCAGGCCCGTTTCCAGAAGCCTTCTCCCGAAGCCACGGAAGCGTTCATGGAGTACCTGGGAAAAAACCGCGTGAATGCCCGCCTTCGCAGGAGCCGCGGTAAAGACATCGATGCCGCCTGCGGCCAGCTGGCCAACAAAGCAACTGTTTAAAGAATATAGTATCTACTGCAGGAATGCAGCAACCTAAACATACAGCATGAAAAAAAGCAAACCCGCTCCCAGGAAAGGGTTCACACCTTTCAAAGAAAACCAGACCGGCAAACCTTCATCAGAACGCCGCCCCAAAAGGGACGGAGAAGATAGCCCGCGCGGAAGGTCCGACGAAAAAGGATCTTTCAAAAGCTTCCGGGAAAACCGCTCCGGCAGCGGGGACGATAAACCCAAACGCAGCTTCGGCGACAAAGAATTCAAACCGCGTAAAAGTTTTGGTGACGGTGAAGACCGTCCAAAAAGAAAGTTTGAAGGCAGTGAAGACCGCCCCAAACGCAGCTTCGGCGACCGCGACGATAAACCCAAACGCAGCTTCGGCGATAAGGAATTCAAACCGCGTAAAAGTTTCGGCGACGGTGAAGACCGCCCCAAAAGAAAGTTTGAAGACGGTGAAGACCGGCCCAAACGCAGCTTTGGCGACCGCGACGATAAGCCTGCGCGCAGCTTCGGCGATAAAGAATTCAAGCCCAAGAAACGCGACAGCGATGGCGAAGACCGCCCGAAGAAAGAAAAATCCTTCGGCGACCGCCCCCGTAAAAGCCTCCGCAAAGCTGAAATACACGGCAAAAAGAAAGAAAAGAGCACGCGTAAGCGCATCATAAAAGAAACGGCTTCGGAAGAAACCGCCGGCAATGAAATGCCGCTGAACAAATTCATCGCCCACTGCGGCATCTGCAGCCGCCGTAAAGCCGTGGATTACATCAAGGAAGGCAAAGTGACCGTGAACGGCGAAAAGATCGTGGAGCCCGCTTTTAAAGTGACCGCCAAAGACCAGGTAACGCTCAACGACAAACGTATTTACATCCAGAAGAACCTCATCTACGTACTGCTCAACAAACCCAAAGGCTACATCACCACCACCGACGACCCTGAAGGCCGCCAGACCGTAATGGAACTGGTGGAAGACGCGGCAGACGAAGAAAGGCTCTACCCTGTTGGCCGCCTGGACCGCAATACGTCCGGCCTGCTGCTCCTCACCAACGACGGCGAGCTGGCGCAGAAGCTGGCCCACCCGAAGCACAACATCAAAAAGATCTACCACGTGGAGCTGGACAAACCGCTTACCAAAGCGGATTTCGACCAGATCATCGCCGGCGTGACCCTGGAAGACGGGCTGGCGCTGGTAGACGCGCTTGGGTACGTGGACACCAAGGACAAAAAACAGGTAGGCATCGAGATACACAGCGGCAAGAACCGCATTGTGCGCCGCATTTTCGAGCACCTGGACTACAAGGTGGAAAAGCTGGACCGTGTGATGTACGCCGGCCTCACCAAAAAGAACGTCAACCGTGGCAAATGGCGCTTCCTTACGGAAAAGGAAGTGATCCTGCTCAAACACTTTAAATAACCGGCAGCGGCCTTGCGATCAACAGCAAGGCCGCTTTTGAAATACATCATCGATACATGAGACTGGAACCGCTGATCATATTCGAAAACGACGATTTTGTAGCGGTGAACAAACCTTCGGGGCTGCTCACCATCCCGGACCGCCATGATAACGAACTGGAGGCCCTCTCCTCCCTGCTCAGGAAAAAGTACGGGCAGATCTTCACCGTGCACCGCCTGGACCGTGATACCAGCGGCATCGTGATATTCGCCAAAAATGAGGCGGCCCACAAAGCCCTTTCACAGCTGTTTGAAAGCCGCGACGTGGAAAAGTATTACCTGGGGCTGGTGAACGGGGAATTCGCGGAGCCGTCCGGCAGCATCAACGCGCCTATAATGGAACACCCGGTACAGCGCGGCAAAATGGTGACCAATGCCAAAGGCCGCCCTTCGCTCACCGACTACGAAGTGCTGGAGTCTTTCGGCCTTTACAGCCTCGTGCGGCTGCGTATCCATACCGGCAGGACCCACCAGATCAGGGTGCACATGAAGCACCTGGGCCATCCCATCGCCGTGGACCCGCTGTACGGCAACAGCCAGCCGGTACTGCTGAGCGCCATCAAGAAGAAATTCAGGCTGGGGAAGTTCACCGAAGAGGAAAAACCGCTGCTGGGCAGGCTGGCCCTGCATGCCTGGAAGATCAGGTTCCGGGACGAAAAAGGACAGGTATTTGAGCTGGAAGCGCCCCTTCCCAAAGACATGCAGGCCGTATTGCAGCAACTACGGAAACATAAGAACCCGCAAGGCAACTAATTCTCCGGTTTCTCCGTTAGTATGTTAAATCTCTGCGTTTAACCGGCGGATTGATACCATTGGCCGGTTCCGGGCTCGGGATATCAGGGATTTAACGTATTTTTCAAGTAAATCGCTTCAGTTTATGATTAAGCTCCGGATCATTGGCACGGTTATGCTGTGCGCCGCCGCTTTAGCCGCCTGTAAAAAGAATTCAAAGGATACGGAGCCCGATCCGCCGCCAACTACGCCCGCAACCGGCACCCGCCTCCAGCTAAGCCTGGATTCGCTTTACCTTTTTGCGAAAGAAACTTACCTCTGGTACGACGCCATTCCCGATTACAGCACTTTCAATCCCCGTGGATATGCCGGTTCAGACGATCTGAACAGCCTGAAGAACACGATGTACGCGATCAGCCAGCTGAAGGAAAACCCCGCCACGCAGAAGCCGTACGAATACTATGCGCCAAACCCTTCCCGGGCGAAGTTCTCGTTCGTGGAAAGCGGCAACCTGGCCAGGGGCATCAAAGGCGAGGTGGACCTGGAAGGCAGCGGGAACGACCTGGGCTTCCAGGCAATACCAGTCACCTTTGCGAACGACCCGACCCCGGGTAAAAGATATGTGTATGTGGCCTACGTGGAGAAAGGCTCTCCCGCCTGGAACGCCGGCCTCACGCGCGGCTGCGAGATCACCAAAATGAACGGCGCCGCGCCGCCGACAAATTCCAGCTCGCTGAGCAGCCTGGCCAATGGCAATACCCTCAGCCTGGAATTTACCAGGACCAACGGCACCAAAGCCACTGCAAACCTTACCAAAGCCTCTTACAACAACCACCCCCTGACCCACTACAAAGTGATCCAGGGCAGCGGCACCAACAAGATCGGATACCTGAACCTCATGCGTTTCTCCCGCCTCCAGGTGGTAGACGACTCGCTGAACAAGGCTTTTGAAAGTTTTGCCGCCGCCGGGGTGAACAACCTGGTGGTAGACCTCCGCTACAATGGCGGCGGATATGTTGAAACTTTCGAATACCTCGCCAACCTCATCATTCCCAATGCGATGAACGGCAAAGTAATGTACAAGGAACAATTCAACACCCTGCTCCAGCAAGGCAAAGCCCCTATCCTGAAATCACTGCCCCTGCTGGACGCCAATTACCAGCAGCGCTACAGCAACGGCAGGGCGCTCACCTATGCCGATGTGGACTTCACGCTGGCGGGCAACGTATTCTATTTCGCCAAAAAAGGCACCCTGGATAATGTGCGCAAGGTAGTATTCATCATCACCGGCTCCTCCGCCTCCGCCAGTGAGCTCACCATCAACAGCTTAGCAGCCTACCCCGCCAATATCGACGTCAAAACCGTAGGCAGCAAATCCTACGGCAAACCCGTCGGTTTCTTCGGCATCGGGATCGATAAATTCACGGTATATATGTCGCAGTTCACGAGCACCAACGCCCTCAACAAAGGCGAGTATTTCGACGGCTTCACGCCCGATATGCCCGAGCAGGACCTGGTGACCCGGGATTTCGGCGACCCGCTGGAAAGCAGCCTGGCCAAAGCGATCAACTATATCAATACCGGCTCTACCACCGGTAGGATCGCCAACGCCCGCATCGCCGTGGCAAACGGCAACGTGGTGAACGCCTCCGACCTGAAAATGGAAC
>CBFHAF010000208.1:0-7552 GCA_965653435.1 uncultured Chitinophaga sp. | reverse complement strand
GCTTTTCATTTCATCCTTCATCTCCTGTTGTATTTTTTTGTACGTGTTATACTGGTCCTTATCCAGTATCTCTTTCATCTGTTTGTCCTTCTTATCGCTTACCCTGCGGAATGCCTTGAGCTTGGCCAGCTTTGATCCCCCGGATTCCTTTATAACGGCAAGCTCTTCGAAGTATGCCGTATTAACGGCCTTCACTTTCTCCTGCTGATCTTCCGTGAGGTTCAGTTGCGTTTTGTAGGTGTCAAATTTTTCCTGCAGTTCCTTTTTCTTCTCTTCCGATAATTTGGACTGGGCGTTTACAAATGCCGGTGAAAGAACGGCGAGCAGCAAAAGCATGATTCTGAATAGTGATTTCATGAGTGTGATTTTTATTCAAAATTCGATGATACGCTCAACCATGAAAACAGGAAACCCTATTAACAGGACAAAATGGCCGATAAAAAGACAGCAGCGGACCTAAACGTATAAAAATGACAAAATCCGCGGCAAGCGCGGATTCTGACTATGAGTGTTTTAAATGCATGAACAGGGGCTCACTTCCGGTCCACCACCGGGAACTGCGATATCCTCAGGTTCGTGCAGCCGTAGGGCACAAGAATAATCTCTTCTTCTTCCTTCGCGGATTCAAACCTGTACGTCACGCTGAAGGGTAGCGGGCCCGCCATTTCGTTGTACAGTTGCCACGAAGGGATGCGCCGTGCTTTGGTACGGATGCTGATGGGAGCGTTCTCCAGGTTCCAGGGATATTTGGTTACCGTTGCGCTCTTCTCCACTTTGTATTGTTCTTCCATTTTGTTGCGGTCCGTTTGGATTAGACCGTAGTTCCAGGGCGTAGTGGGGCGCACTTCATAGAACTCCGCACCGCCATACGACCCGGGAGGATTGGTGTTTTTCACCAGCTTCATTTCCTCGCCGATCTTCAGGCCATAGGTTAGCGGCCCCCGCTCAATGGAAACGGAGTTCTCCTGCCAGGTGTTACGGAAAATATGCATCGGCAAGGTCAGTTCCACCACGTCGCCGGATGCCCATTCCCGCTCGATCTTCACTACCTGGTTGCCTTCCGCCTGTTTCCAGGTTTCGCCGTTGATCCTGACAGTAGCGCTTTTACACCAGGCGGGTATCCTCAGGTGAAAGGGAAAACGCGCCTTGGCGGACTTCTTCGCCATAGTGAGCATGAACTTAATGTCTTCGCTGAAAGGATAATTTGTTTCCTCTTTGAAGGTCACTCCCACACCGCCGGCTACGACCGTTCTAACTTCGCTGGGAGAATATACCAGCGCTGCCAGGCCACCGTCTGCCGTGGCGTACCAGAGGTTCTGCGTGAATTTCGGCCAGCCCTGGTGCATATTGGCGGTGCAGCAGGGATAGCCCGTAAGCAGGCCGTAACAAACGTCCGTGCCGTCGTGGTTCGTCTCAAAGTTGCGCATCTTGTTCGTGGCCATCACCTGGTTGGCCTGCTGGAAGTACTGGCGGTACATAAAGTCGTCGGTTGCCTGGGCGGGCAGCGCGTTAAAGGCGACCTTCTCCAGGTGGTCCGCAAAGCCGGGCTGGCCGGTGATCTCCAGCATGCTTTCCAGCGAGAACATCATTTCCACGGCGGAGCAAAACTCGGAGCCCTGAGTGGGATTGTTGCCGTGAAGGGTTTCATCGCCGCCGTACAGCCCGTGCGCCATGCCATTGAATTTGCGGAGGTCCGCAAAGCCGGTCTTGACGGCGTCCAGGTATTTTTGCTCAGGGTGGTGCTGGTAATAAATGACGGGCTCCTTCATGCCCTGCGCGAGGTTCACGCAGTGGATGCTTCCCTGGGTGGCCAGCATATTCCTTTCCAGGAAGGCGGTGGTATAATCAAACGTCTGTTTGTGAATGAGCTCTCCCAGCTCCAGCAGGAATGCGTCGCCGGTGATGTTGTAGAGCCAGTATACGATCATGAGGTTGTCGCCGCCGCGGTATCTGGCCCAGAAGGTCCAGTGGTCCAGGGGTTTGGCTGGCAGCTCTTTCAGCTGGTAACGGAAATATTTAGTCATCAGCTGAATGACCCTTTGATCGCCGGTGGCGGAATAATATTGTTTGAGGACTTTCAGCATCACCATCTTCGGCCACCAGTCGCGGCTGTTGTCGCGCTGAACGCCAGGTTCAGGGCCATAATCTTTGGAAGGGCCGAAATAACCGTCAGGCTGCTGGCTGTTGAGGGCCCATTCCACCCAGGGTTTTGTTTTGGCGATAAGCTCTTTATCGTCCAGGATGTAAGCCAGCGGCAGCAGGCCGTCTATCCAGTAAGGGCCGCGCTCCCACTGGTCGCCATCGCCGCCCAGCCACCCGTTGCGGTTGCTCATTACCGCGGGGTACAGCTTGTCCAGGTTGCCCGTTGACCCGCTTTTCTGGCGCAGCAGCATTTCTTTCAGCCAGCCTTCCGCCCTGATGGCGCCGAGGGGCAGCTCCATGTAAGGATTCTGCCGCAAAGGTGCGCGGCTTCCGATCGTTGTGCCGGTTCCGTTCTTTTTCTCCTGGGCCGCTGCCTGCAACATCCATCCGGTGCAAACAACGGTTAGCATCAATAATACTCTCATATTCTGCATTTTAGTATACGCGCCATAAAAGGCAAACGGGCGATCCGCAACAGGTGCGGGCCCGTTTGCCAAAATCGACTTCACATAAATTAATAATTAATTACTGAAGTTTGGGATTGGAATTAACAGCGGACTGCGGGATCATAAATACCGCCCTTGCTGCGCCCTGCGGTTTATGCGAGAGCCAGCTTTTTTTGGTGAACACCCCGAAGCGGATGTTATCCCTGCGCCGCTGCGCCTCCCAAGCAAATTCCCATCCCAACTCGTCCAAGAACCCGCCGAACTGCACGGGATCCGTGTTGCCGGCGTCCACCATTACATAATTTTCCACATACCCGTACTTGTAGCGGGTATTGGCGAGCAGTGATGCGCCGGTAACGGCAGCTTTCGCCGGATCACTGAAGTTACGCCTGCGAACGTCCGTTACGATCTGCGCTGCGCCATCGGCGTCACCGGAACGCATCATGCATTCGGCTTTCATCATCAGCACCTGTGAATAGCGGAAGAAGGGGAAATCGTTGTTAAGGTCAAAACGTGCGCCCACTTTGATCTCGAACTTGTTCTGCCGGTAACCTTCCGATTCGCCGGTGAACAATCCATCCGGGAGGTCTTTGGTGAACACGAGGTTCTGCCCGGCCTTATCGTAGGAGCCTTTCAATGGAGTTACCCCGTCCAGCGCGAACTGTGCGCCCATCAGCCATGTATCCGCCAGGCGCTTGTCTGCAGGGTCGTAGGTATCGATGAACTGCGATATGCCCATGGCGGAGCCGGAACCCCAGGGCGTTACCTGCATGGCGCGTTTGTCGCGCAGCGCGGCATGCCAGGAGAACATGTCTACAAAAAAGCCGCCACCGCGGTTTTCATCGAAAGGAACAGCCAGCACGATCTCCGGGGAATTTTCATTCTGGGTGGCGAACACATTGCGGTAATTCGCTTCCAGGGAATATTTATTGCTGCCGGTGATGTCGTTGCATTCCCGGAGGCAGTCGGCCCACTTCGCTTCGCCGGTGTATACCTGGGCATTGAGGTAAACATTGGCCAGCAGGGCTTTCGCAGCCCATCTGTTGAAGCGCCCGTGCATCGGCCTTCCCGTTTCCACGCTCAGGTCGGGCATGGCGGCGGTCAGTTCGGCTACAACAAAGTCGTATATCTCTTTACGTGCGGCCTTATCCGGCAGTTCGGTCGTGGTGGCTGTCACCAGCGGCGCATCGCCGAAGTTGTCGCAGATCAGCCAGTAGAAAAAAGCTCTTGCGGCACGCATTTCCGCCACCAGCGATGCGGTGCTTTCACCCGCAGGTGTGGGCACCTTGCCGGATTCCAGCTGCGATATCACCCGGTTGGAATTGGTCACGCCGCGGTACAGCACGTTCCACATATTGAGCAGCTGCGGGTTCTCCGAATTCCAGGTATGCAGGTGCAGCCTCTTGAACACCCCGCCATCGTCCCATCCCGAGGGGTTGGCCGGCATCACCAGCTCATCTGAAGTAGTTTCCTGCACCATGTAAAAATTGGTATGGCCGAACAGGCTCCTCATGTTGGCGTACACGATACCCATTGCGGCGGTGGCGCTTTCGTAGGTATAATTCTGTTCGGTTACGTCGGAATACACGATCTCGTCGAGATCATTATTGCAGGCGCCAAACGCTAACGGAATAACGAGGGCCAGGATGTATTGTTTTATCGGTTTCATGATCGGTGTCTGAATTATAAGGTGAAAGAAGCGCCGAGTGTGAATGTGGTGGTGGCGGGATAACGGTTCCTGTCGTCCAGCCCCGGTGTAAGGCCGGTAACGCCCACCTCGGGATCAATGCCGGAGTATTTCGTGAAAGTGACCAGGTTGGAGCCGGAGGCATACACCCGCAGCGCTTTGAACGGCGTGCGTTTCAGGCTGATGTTATACCCGACCGTCACGTTGTCTATTTTCCAGTAATCGCCCTGCTCCACGTAATAGCTCACGTAGTTGAGCGACTGGTCGTCTGCCAGCGGGCGTTTGCCATAAATGTTATCATACGCGGACCGGAGCAGGTTACCGCGGGTGAGCATTACCGGTGCGGCATAGAACATGCGGGGCGTGTTCAGTATCTGGAATCCGAAAGCGCCGCGCATGGTCACGTTCAGGTCGAAATTTTTATAGCTGACGCTGTTATTGAAGTTCAGGTAATGTTTAGGCAGGCCGTTGCCGAGCACCTGCTTGTCGTCCGCCTGCTGATCTGCGATCGGCTTGGGTTTGCCGTCTTTCCCTTCGATGATCCAATAACCGCGGTCGTCGATGTCTATGGACCTGAAGCCCCAGAAATTCCCGACCGGCTGCCCGATCTGGATGCGTGCAATCGGCTGCTGGATGGGCTCTTCAGTAGTGCCGGCGTCAAAGAAGCCGGCGGCGAGCTGGAAATTCTTGTCGGACAGCGAAAGCAGCTTGTTCCTGTTGGTGGAGTAGTTCACAGACGTGTTCCACTTCAGGTCCTTCTGGTCGATCGCTGCAAAGTTCACCTGGAACTCTATGCCTTTGTTCTCCATGGAAGCCGCGTTTGCGCGGATGGTGTTGTAGAGATAGGGCGGCGTGGGCACGGAGTAATCCATCAGGAGGTCGCGCGTTACGCGCCTGTAGAGGTCCAGCGAACCGGTGAGGCGGTTGTTCCAAAAGCCATAATCAACCCCGATGTTGGATTCTTCCTTCTTTTCCCAGCGCAGGTCTGGATTGGCATTGGTAGAGGGATTGATCACCTGTACCCATTGCCCGTCGATGAGCATGTAAGTATCAAAATTGAGGCGGTTCAGCGACATGTAAGGCGAATTCGGCTCCGTGCCGGTGATCCCGTAACCGCCGCGCAGCTTCAGCGCGCTGATCACTTTGGAATCTTTCAGGAAATTTTCATTCCTGATGTTCCAGCCGGCGGAGACAGCGGGAAAATTACCGTATTTGTTGTTCAGGCCGAACTTTGAAGAACCTTCCCGGCGGATGCTCGCCATCAGCAGGTATTTGTTGTGCAGGCTATAGTTCAGGCGGAAGAAGTAGCCAACCAGCTTGTTGCTGCTCTGGTAAGAGTTCTGCGGCGCCTCTCCGCGTGCCAGCGCAAGGCCGGCGCCCATGTTGTTGTAGGAGAAATCATCTGTGGGGAAGTCCCAGTTCTGCATCCAGTAATCCTGGTAATTGGTTTCCCGCCAGCTATATCCGGCGAGCGCGGTGAAATCGTGCGCGTTGACCGTTTTCTGGTAATTGGCCGTCAGTTCCAGCAGGTTCTCTTCCGAGCGGGTAGTGCCGCGTGAAGCGTAACCATTCCTGCCATCGCGCAGTGTGGAGTAGTGGCGTTTGCTTTCATAATAACCGCGCACGCTGTTGTTCAGGTCGCGGGAGCCGAGGAGCATCAGGTCCAGGCCTTTGATGGGGGAATAAGTAACCGTTCCCAACGTTCTGAGGTTGCTGTTCTGGTTCTTCCCGTCGGTTTCCATCAGCAGCGATACGGGATTTGCATAGGCTGTTTTGTCCGTGTGCTCCGTCCAGTTGCCGTTTGCGTCTTTCACCGGGTCGGTGGGGTTGTAGGTGAGGCCGTTGCGGTATACATCGCCCCGGTAGCTGCCGCCGTCGGTACCGGCAAAGAAGGTCTGCTGGTAGCCGCTCAGGTTGGCATTGAGCCGCAGCTTGCCGTCGAACATCCTGTGGTTCACTTCTATGCGGGGATACAGCATTTTATTGTCCGACCGCAGCACAAGCCCTTCCATGCTGCGATAGTTCAGGTTGGCAATATAGCTGGTGTTCTGCGATCCGCCGCGGAGGCTGATATTATACACCTGCGAAGCGGGCGTGCGGGTGATCTCATCCATCCAGTCCGTATCGGCGCCATAATCGAATGCACCCGGCTTGCCCTGGGCCACCAGCTCGCGATATTCGCCGGCGCTCATGAAGTCCAGCCTACTCGTGATCTTTTGGGTGGTGATATAACTGTTCACGTCTATCGTGGCCGGGGTTTCGCCATTCACTTTCCTGGTGGTGATGAGGATAACGCCGTTTGTGCCCCTGGTGCCGTAGATGGCCGCCGCGGAACCGTCTTTCAGCACGTCGATGGATTCGATGTCTTCCGGTGCAACCGTGGTAAGCGTTCCCGGAACCCCGTCTATCAGCACGAGCGGTGAAGTGCCCGATGCGATGGTGGTGATGCCGCGGAGGTTGATCTGCGCCGTGCCGGTAGGATTGGCGTCCGGCGTTATCACGTTGAGGCCGGCCACTTTGCCGCGCACCAGTTGCGCCGCATCCTGTACGGCACCTTTTACAAAGTTTTCAGATTTGACGCTGGCGATGGCCGTTGTTACCCGCTCGCGTTTCTGCGTGCCGTAACCCACTACCACTACTGCATTGAGAGAGGTTTCCCTGGCCACGAGCCTTACGTTCACGGTGGTCCTGCCGCCTACCGCAATTTCCTGCGGCGTAAAACCGATATAACTAAAAACGAGTACAACCGGGCCAGCGGGAATATTAATATTGTACCTGCCCGCCGCATCAGTGGCGGCACCGGTACCCGTACCTTTCACCCGTACGCCCACCCCGGGCAGCGGGGTGCCGGATTCATCCGTAACAGTTCCGGAAACATTGACCTGCTGGTAATAGGGACGTGGCGCAGTGTTCCAGGAGATGGCGGCAGGAACGGGTCTGGCCGTACTTTCCAGGCAGGCAAGGGATACAATGGCCAGCTGGAAAAATGTGGCGCCCACAATTTTGATCCAACCAGGCTGGAGAGGTAAGCTTCTTTTCATAACGGTCAGCTATTTTGTGAATAATTGTAAAGTTGAGCAGGACATTCAGCGGCACATTCACAGCATCTTTTCGTGAAACAGGCGTCGTTTGGACATCTTGCGCGACAGTGATATATTTTGGTTGTTTGTTGCGTATTCAGTGGAATACATCAGGCAGGTCAAAATAAAGCGATAAAAAAATCGCGGGCTTAACACCGGGTATCAAAATCCTGCCAATTTGTATCACTGCTGCTGCC